>JBKPEY010000027.1:0-3585 GCA_046744405.1 Actinomycetota bacterium | reverse complement strand
ATCCGCCGGCTCGCCGCGCCGGCGTTCACGCCACGGCGCATGGCAGGCTACGCAGGCTTGGTCGATCAAGCCATCCGGGAGCTGCTCGACGAATGTGAACGCGAGGGTGAGTTCGACCTCATGTCTTCCTTCGCCTCACCGCTGCCCATTGCGGTTGTCACCCATCTGCTCGGTCTGCCTAATGATCCTGAGCGGTTCCGTCGGCTAGGTTCGACCATCGCTCGAGCCCTTGATGGCATCTGGTCCCTCGGACAGGCCCGTACCTTGGCCGCTGCAGACGCTGAACTGCGAACCACCTTCGCCGAGTTGCTCGAGCAACGGGCAGCCGAACCAGGCGATGATCTCGTGTCCGCGCTCGTGTCTGAGGAAGGCCGGGCGATCACACCGGCGGAGCTGTCGGCGCTCGTGCGGCTCCTTTTGATTGCCGGCTTCGAAACGACTGTCAATGCAATCGGTAACGGCATGCGCTGGTTGCTGACGGATCGTGAACAGTGGGAGTTGCTCGTCGCAGACCCCGGGCGCGCAGCAGCGGTCGCCGAGGAGGTACTCCGCTTCGACCCCCCGGTTCAGCAGACGGCCAGAGTGGCACATGAGCCAATCCAGGTCGGTGAGGTATTAGTGGCTCCAAACCAGTGGGTGATTACTTTGCTTGCAGCGGCAAACCGCGATCCTGAGGCCTACCCTGAGCCGCGCCGCTTCAATCTCTTGCGCGAGTCCCCCGTTGAGCATTTGGCCTTCTCCGGCGGCATTCATTACTGCCTGGGGTCACCGCTTGCCCGGTTGGAGCTGACCCAAGCACTCCGGGCTCTCGCAGAACGGTTCCCGACGATCCGGCAGACCGCGCCGATCACCATGCGACCCGGCACCACGCTGCGCGGCCCACTCCGTTTCCCGGTATCGGTGGCCTAGGGGGATCCCGGTCGCTGTGCTACCGCAGCCAGTTGGTGCTGCCGCACACGCACCGCGATGGAGCCATTCTGATCGGTTCTGAGCAGGGTCATCCCGAGTGATCGGACCAGCTGGACTGTACGCGGTGCCGGATGGCCGTAGTCGTTGGCGAGCCCGGCGCTCGCGATCGCCAGTCGGGCGTGGCTCGCGGCGATGAACGCCGGTTCTTGCTGTGCCGATCCGTGGTGCGGAATCTTCAGCACATCGGCATGGAGATCCACTCCCGCGCTCAAGATCGCTTGCTGGCCCGGCGGTTCGACGTCACCAGTCAGCAACACTCGTACGCCCGCCGTGTTGACCATGATCACCAGACTGCTGTCGTTCTGCCGAGACGACTCATCCTGATCTGCTGCGACGTGGCTGATCGGACCGAGTACATCGAGTTCGACCTGACCGACGCTGGCGCGGGTACCGGGCAGGGGTGCGTTCAGCGGAATTCGGCGTTGCATCGCCTGCCGCCTTACCTCTGCGTCCAGTGAGCCCGCCGGTGAGAGTGGGCTGACCCATATCTGACCGACTGCGCGGTGTTGCATCACACCGATCAGGCCGGCGACATGATCGGCGTGGAAGTGCGTAATGATCAGCAACGGCACGCGGGAAATCCCGAGACCGTCCAGGCAGCTGCGCATGGCAGCAGGCGCGGGACCGCTGTCAACAACGATCGCACTTCTATGGTCTGTCCGGATGGCAAGCCCGTCACCCTGGCCGACATCGCAGGCGACCAGCAGCCAATCACGAGGAGGCCAGCCGGGCTGGCGTGGAGCGCCGCACAAACAGATGATCATGATAACTGCGAGCAGCAACGACAGCCATGGCCGCGCCAGCAGGTACGCCAGTGAAATGGCGAGCAGCGCTGAACTGATAGTCAGCCAGGTCAGGTTCAGCGGGGTCGCTGGCAGGTGCCACTCCGAACCTGGAAGCTGGGATCCGACTTTGGCAATCCAAATGATCATCTGGGCCGACCAGGCGGCACCCAGGCCGAATACAGCTGCCAGCGCACCGCTGACCAAGGAGGCGCCGGCGGCGGCAAAGCCCAGCACCGTCGCCGGACCCACGAACGGCCCTGCCAGGGCATTCGCTAACAGGCCGGACATGCTGACACGACCGGAGATGGCCGCCACCACAGGAGTAGTGGCTAGCTGTGCGGCAATCGGCACGGCGATCGACTCGGCAACCAACAGCGGCAGCCGGCGATTGATGATCATCGTCCAGCGCCTGGCCCACCAGACAATCCCGGCGCAGGCAAGAACCGACAGCGTGAAACCGATCGATCTACTGAGGAATGGATCGAACACCAGCAAGATCAGGCTCGCAACAGCCAGATTGCGCACTCCGGCTGCGCGGCTGCCCGAGCCCAGTGCGGCCAATGCCACCAGGCCCATCGCTGCTGCGCGTAGCACGCTGGGCTCGGTACGACACAGGGCCACGAAGATGATCACACCCGCTAGGCCGACGATGCGCAGATTCCACCCTCGTAAGCCGATCCAGCGTGCAACCGCCAGCAGAAATGCCAATAACAGGGTGAGATTGGCGCCCGAGACGGCCGTTAGATGCGTCAACCCGGTCGATTTGAAGTTCTCGGTCAACGCCTCCTCGAGGCCGGAGGTGTCACCCAGCACGAGAGCTGGTACAAGCGCACGCGGTTCAGGGCGGCGCTCGGCGACTGATTGCCGCAGGCCAGCGCGTACCTGTTCGACCAGCCGGAGCCCGGCGGACGGCGGCCGAACAACGACGGGTGCGCCGTGTACGCGCAGCACCGCTGCTACGTCCGACGCTGGATTCGGTGATTGCAGTCGTCCATCAATCCGTACTCGGCTGCCCACCGGCATCTGAAGCCACTTTTCGAGTTGCGGGCCGCTCACGATAAGTAGTACCGGAACGCGGACGCGCCATAAGCCTCCTCGGCCGTCAAGCTGTACAGTCGCCGCCTTCACGACAGCCGCCTTCATGACAGGGGCCCTTCCTGCTGTCCCGTCCGTGGCCACCAGATGCGGATCCGAGCGAGTGTCGATCTCGGCAGATACTGCCGCCTCACGGCCCGCTAACAACGCGACAGGTCCATGACGTAGCCGATGGACATCGATGAGGCCAACGCCGGCGATAACGGCGATGACGACTGCTATCGACGCCATCAGGGCGGAGCGTCGCAGTACGGCAACTGTCACACCAACCACCACGCCGGTAGCGGCTACTGCGAGGCCTGCAACGGTCTCGGAGGTTCCGACCCATGCTGCTGCCCAAGCGGCGGCGCCCGCCGGAACCATCCGCAGATCCGGCGGGTAGACAGCGATGGTGCGAACGGCTGCCCGCGCCTCGACAGACTGCCTTGCACGCCACTGACGATCGAGAAGCCCGCGGACTGCGGTGCCCACAGCGGGCACCAGTCGGCGCAACCGCGTGCTCACACCCGCACGTGGGGCGCTAACTGGGCGTAGGTCTTCGGTCCAATGCCGTCCACCTCCTGTAACTCCTCGATCCGCGTGAACCGCCCATGCTCTTGCCGCCAGGCGAGAATTGCCTGGGCAGTGACCGGTCCGATCTCGGGCAGCTCCTCCAGTTGGGATTGAGTTGCACGATTCAGATCGAGCGCACCCTTCGCGGCGGGTCCAGTGCCACCACCAGCGCCACTAGCGGAGC
>JBKPEY010000283.1:0-3489 GCA_046744405.1 Actinomycetota bacterium | reverse complement strand
CTGGAACGGGCCGCCGCCGAGGATGATTCCCGACCACTGATCAAGATCGACACCGCCAAGCTCGGCTTGCTCCATCCGGAATCGTCGCAGCTGTTGTTCATTCAGACCGCTGAAGCGAAGCATGGCGGCGTATTCGTCATCTGCTGCGACATCCTCGGCGCGGATGGCCAGAAGCAGGAAGGGCTTCACGTCCGCACCTTACGTGATTTACTGCGAGCCATGTTTGAGGTACAACCTCTCACTGACCAGACATGGGCGGACCTCGAGGAGCTTTTCGGCTTGCCAGGTGGATCGATTGTGCGCGGCTGCTGGTGTATCTACTACCGAAAGGTCGGCCAGGTGGGCGTCGGTAAAGCTGAAGCGCCCGCCAACAAGAACGAGCTGCACGGGCTGGTCCGTTCCGGAACCGTACCCGGCCTTGTCGGGTACGCCGACGGCTCGCCGGTCGGGTGGATCAGCCTCGGACCGCGGGAGGACTATCGCCGGCTGGAGCGCTCGCGCGTCATGAAGCCCGTCGACGACACCCCGGTCTGGTCCATCATCTGCACCTATGTCGCGAAGACCTACCGCGGAAAGGGTTATCAGCACAAGCTGCTGGCGGGAGCCATCGACTATGCACGTGATCAAGGGGTGCGGATGCTGGAGGCGTATCCAATAGACAAGCCGGAACGCAGCCACGACGACTTCATGTTCTTTGGCTCACGCAGCCTGTACGAGCAGGCCGGTTTTCGGGAGGTGGTACGGCGGTCCCCGACACGGCTTGTCATGCGGCGAGGATTGCGTCCTCGCCGCATGACGTGATCCCTTACGTCGTCAGCTGCCGAGAATCTTCGCCTTCTGTGCCGCGAACTCTTCCTCAGTCAATATGCCAGCTGCTTTCAGCTCACCGAGTTTCTGCAACTGGGTGATCATGTCTTCCTGAGCCGGAGCAGCGGCTGGCTGCGTTGGCGGCGGCGCATAGGCCTGCTGCTGTGCGTACGCCTGCTGTTGCCTGTAGGCCTCCGCATCCGCCGCATCCGCCGACTGCTGATCCTTTTCTGCCCACCGGTTGCCCTGCCGCCGTGATACGCGGTTGGACACGGCTGTCGCCGTACCCGCGACCACCGCCGTTCGAGCCATTCCACCAATGAGTCCCATGTTCTTCCTCCTTTTGCTACGTCTTTAGTTCGCCTGAGCCTGCGCCTCTGCGGCTTCGAGCGCGTCAAGCATCGCCTCAACCTCGTCGGCCGGAATGCGACCGCTAGCAATGACGTCAGCCCCGGCCTGCCGCATAGCGGTGACGAAAGGACGCGCCCACGTGTTCTCATAAAGAAGCAGCGCCACAACCTTTCCCGGCTCAATGAGCTCGGCTGCCTGCCGAAGGTCGTCATCATCCAGCAGCCCGGATTCGATGCCCTCAAAAATGGCGAGGTCCAGGGTTCCGTCGTGATCGAGATCGGTGATCGCGACTGCGGTGAATGTACCGTCGGCCTCCCGCTTCACGGCCCTCATATCCAGAACCGTAACTATGCCTCGATCGACCAGATCGACGATCGCGGCCAGGCCTTCTCCTCTCATTCTGGCGGCTGGCAACTCAAGCGCCAGATAGTCGATCGGACCTGCGGCCAGTTCGGTCATGCTGTCCTGCTCGGCCATGCTGCCTTGTTCACTCATGTTCTCCACCTTCCACGCCCCCGGCGTACCCAATCGTGCATTGTTGTTCCGGCCGACTTTCAGATCGATGCTCCCACCAACGGTGCGCAGCCGGATCACCCCTCACGGGTGATCAATGAGAGCGGCATGAACCTGACCAGGAGACGCCGTCGGATGGCGCGACCCATCCCAGACCGATCCGTCGGCTTCCCGGAGATCGTTGTGCATATGCCTTAAAGTGATTCGCGCTAGTGCAGTGCAGCGCTTTGCATCGACTCGCGGAAGGCTGGCGTAGATGAACAGTTTTTCGGACTGGTTCTGGCTCCTGGTTTGGACCTTCTTCTTCGTGTGCTACCTGATGGTGTTGTTCCAGATCATTGCTGATCTCTTCCGGGACAGAGATCTGAGCGGGTGGTGGAAGGCACTGTGGATCATCTTTTTGATCATCTTCCCGTTCCTCGCAGCTGTTATCTACTTGATCGCGCGCGGCCGTGGCATGGCCGAGCGGCAGGCGGGAGAAGTAAGACGAACTCAGGTGGCCACCGATCAGTACATCCAAAGCGTTGCCAGCCGTAGCAACCCGGCCGAACAAATCGCATCCGCGAAGAATCTGCTGGACAGCGGCGCGATCACTCAGGAGGAGTTCGAGAGGCTGAAGGCGAAAGCGCTCGCCTCCTGAGCACCTGAGGATTCGTCACGGGCGGTAGGCAAGGCAGCGAAACAAGCCGCCATAGTCAAGCACCAAGCCGTTGTGATCGACAACGAGTTCGGCTTGGAAATCGCCGGTAGAGAATTTCCAGCGATTTGCTGCCAGGCGCTCGTAGCGTTGCTCGGAGGGAATCACCTCAAGCCCTGGAAACTGCACCCATGCCATGCGCAGATCAGCAGCTTGACCCACTTCGAGTCCGAGACGGCGGATGGGCAGAGTGTTGGTAGCTGGAGTCACCGTAAGGTCGACGTCGAGCGCACCAGCGACCTCCGCCAATTCCGGACCATTGTCCCAGTGCCAGCGGCCGGCGCCGTCGGCAAGCAGGACTCGGCGGGACGATCCGTTGTTCAGATCCAGCTCAACTCGACGGGTTAGACCGCTTTCCTCAGTTACAACCAGATAGCGGACCTCCAGCGGGTCACCGTTTGAGGCCGTGAGCACCGTACCGACAAGCCGCAGGCCATCAGAGGTCGCGTCAAGTTGGCAGCGGTCGAGGGCGCCGTTCGAGATGTCTTGCCAGAGGATCGTGGACATAACCGGTCAGCGTAACGGGGGGCCGTTGCGGTGATTAGATAGCCGATCTCTAGGCTTTTGAATATGGAATATCGCAGCCTTGGACGTACCGGCATGCAGGTCAGTCCGCTCTGCTTGGGCGCCATGATGTTCGGCGCCTGGGGCGAGCCAGATCACGACGTTTCGATCAAGATCATCCACCGAGCGCTGGACGCCGGCATCAACTTCATCGACACCGCTGATGTGTACTCCCAAGGCGAATCGGAGGAGATCGTCGGCAAGGCGCTGGCTGGTGGACGACGCGACGACGTCATCGTGGCCACAAAAGTTCACGGGCAGATGGGAGCGCCGACCGGCGAACAAGGCGATCCGAACAAGCGCGGCAACTCACGGCGCTGGATCATCGCTGAAGTCGAGAACAGCCTGCGCAGATTGCAGACCGATTGGATCGACCTCTATCAGCTTCACCGTCCCGACCCGGGCACCGATGTCGAGGAGTCGCTGGGCGCGCTCACTGACCTACAGCGGCAGGGCAAGATCCGTGCGTTTGGCTCGTCGACCTTCCCGGCACACGAGATGGTTGAGGCCCAATGGGTTTCCGAACGCCGCGGCCTCGGACGCTTCGTGACCGAACA
>JBKPEY010000269.1:0-2657 GCA_046744405.1 Actinomycetota bacterium | reverse complement strand
TGAACGATGACGCCGCGGATCCGAATTTCGACGACTCGGCCTGGGACACCATTCCGGTGCCGTCGCATTGGGTGCTTCCTGGCACTTCCATCAAGGCTGCGGAAGGCGCGTACGGTCGGCCGATCTATACCAATATTCGCTATCCATTCCCGATCGATCCACCGCATGTTCCCGATGAGAACCCGACAGGTGATCATCGCCGTAGCTTCGAGCTTCCGGATTGGACCGCTGAGCGGGTATTGCTTCGCTTCGACGGGGTGGAATCGGTCTACCGCGTCTGGCTGAACGGCATCGAGATCGGGGTTGGCAAGGGTTGCCGGCTGGTTCAGGAGTTCGACATCACCGACGTAGTCCGTCCGGGCCAGAATGTGATCTTGGTTCGCGTCCACCAATGGTCATCCATGAGCTACCTCGAGGACCAAGATCAATGGTGGCTGCCTGGCATCTTTCGTGACATCACCGTGCTGAGCCGACCGCACGGTGCGGTGGACGATCTGTGGTTGGGTACCGATTACGCCGCGGATGGCACGGGGTCGATCGATCCGGAGATCATTGCTGGCGCTGAGGCGTTTCCCATCGAGATCGAGATTCCTGAGCTTGGCCTCCTGCAGCGCTGCGCCGACCCGAGCGACCTGGCGGCATTCTCAGTGGGGCCGGTGCAGCCGTGGAGCGCGGAACTTCCACGGCTCTATGACGCTCGGGTGAGCTCGGCGGGCGAGACGCTGCAGCTGCGGCTGGGCTTTCGGCGCGTTGAGATTGCCGGCGACATATTTCGGGTCAACGGCAGGCAGGTGATCTTCCGCGGCGTCAACCGACATGAGATCAATCCACTCAAAGGCCGGATGTTCGACGAGCAGTACGCCCGAGCTGACTTGATCATGATGAAGCGGGCCGGCGTCAATGCCATCCGCACCAGCCACTACCCGCCCCATCCACGGGTGCTTGATCTTGCCGATGAACTCGGCTTCTGGGTTATCGATGAATGCGACTATGAGACGCACGGGTTTGAAGTTTGTGACTGGCAAGGAAATCCGAGTGATGATCCGCGCTGGGAGGAGGCCTGCTTGGACCGGATTACCCGTACCGTCGAGCGTGACAAGAACCACCCGTCAGTGATCATCTGGTCGCTGGGCAATGAGGCGGGGACGGGCCGGAATCTTGCCCTCATGTCAGATTGGGTGCACAGCCGAGATCCCGGCCGGCCGGTGCACTACGAAGGTGATCACACCTGCTCCTACACCGATATCTATTCGCGGATGTACCCCAACTATCTGGAGACCGAGGCCATCGGCAGCGATAGCGGCTTTATCTTCTATCTCGGGGGCGGCGATGATGCGCAGCGGGTTCGTAGCAAGCCGTTCTTGATGTGTGAGTACGCCCATGCCATGGGCAACGGCCCGGGTGGTATGCAGATCTATGACGAACTGGCCGAACGCTATCCCCGGCTGCACGGCGGCTTCATCTGGGAGTGGCGTGATCATGGGCTGTTGACTCGTACGCCGGATGGCATCGAGTTTTACGCCTACGGCGGTGACTTCGGCGAGGTGTTGCACGACGGCAACTTCGTGATGGACGGGATGATCTTGCCGGATGGCACGCCGACGCCCAGCGTGGCGGAATTCAGCCGAGTCAATCAGCCGATTCTTTTCGATCTTGACGCCAACCAGGTGACGATTCGCAACCGCTACCACACCCTGACCACCGACGACCTGCGTTTCGTGGCAGTCAAAGAGGTGGACGGCGACCCGGCAGCCGAGGCGGCCGTTCGCGTCCCGACCATCCAGCCAGGTGAGCAAGCGGCGGTGAGTTTACCTGATGATCTTGTGAAGCCTGGTGACGGCGAAACCTGGCTGACCCTAGGAGCGGAGCTGGCCGATGCGACGGTTTGGGGTGAACGCGGCCATCAGGTGGCCTTCGACCAGTTCGAACTGGTATCGCCCGGAGCGACTTCAACGACACGGTGGGACAATCTCAGCCCGGGCCTTTCGCCGGCACCGAGGCGAGAGCCAAAGGAATCAACCATTGGGCTGGGCGATGCCGAGTTCGACGCCTGGACGGGTCGGCTGCTCCGGCTCTACGGACTACAGATCGACGGTCCCCGGCTCGAGCTGTGGCGAGCGCCTACCGACAATGACCGCAGCAGCTCCCGCGGCTCCTTCGAACTCGCTAGGCCGGAGGAGACGCATGGCGAGGGCGCGCCCGGACCGTCGTCGGCGGAGCGCTGGCGAGAGCGAGGCCTGGACCGCCTTGTGCATCGCGTTGATCAGATCCGTTACGACAATGATCAATTGCAGGTGCAGCTACGAGTCGGCACCGCCGGCAGCAATCTCTTCGTGGATGTCAGATATCAATGGTGGCTGGCCGACGGCCTTGCCCTGCTCGTTGACGTCGTGCCCTCGACCAGTTGGGACTGCACCTGGCCGCGGGTCGGCGTACGGTTCGACCTGCCGCGTGAGCTGCGGAATGCCAGTTGGTTCGGTACTGGGCCGAACGAGTCCTATCCCGATACCCAACAAGCTGCCCGAGTCGGCCGATTCACGGCCGACATTGATCATCTCAATGTGGCCTACTCGCGACCGCAGGAGACCGGACACCGCAGCCAATTGCGCTCACTGGTGATCTCCGACGAGAGTGCCGCGCGGCTACGCGTCACTACG
>JBKPEY010000336.1:0-3692 GCA_046744405.1 Actinomycetota bacterium | reverse complement strand
GATCCGCCGATATGGCGCCTCTGAACCGATCGTTTGCCTGGCGTTACTTCGACTCCTCGGTAGCTGTGCGGCGCTCATCGGCGATGATCCCGCCAGGCGATCGGCAATTGAAAAGCAAGTTTTGCTCATCGTGCAGGACGCGGAACTAAGGATCGCGCAACGCGAGGATTTCCTTCCCGTGCAGACCGCAGCAGAAGCAATCGGGTATCCGCGACCAATTACCTCTTGACTTCAAACATTGATCGGCTGGTGGCCCAGGCTGCGGATGAGCCTGGCTATCGCGTCCTCTGCGGTGGGTACCTGGCCGAACACTTCCCCTTGGCGAGTCGGATCGGCGACATACCGGTGTCCCCTTTGCTGTGCCGGGTATCGGTCCATAGGGCGCGAGAGAGGCCGGAAGGTTAAACACCCCGACGCCGATGATCGACCCGAGCACGAGCGATATGGCCTGTGGAATGCCAAGACCAGAGGCCGATGGCTCTGAACGGGTTTCGATGTCCGCACACAATAACGGACCTGAGGCGCCGTACGGCACGCTTGGGGCAAGACCGTCGCAGTGCCGTCCGGCTCTGCTCTACGAACGTGTGGAGAACTCATGCTGAAAGCTCTTCCGGACTCCGACCGCCAGCCAGCGGATATCTCGGCCGTACCGGGCGGCGTTCTGACCAGGGCAGGCAGCGTGATAACGGCAGCTGGCAGAGCTCTCGCGCGCGTACTCACCGGTGCGGTTTACATCTCCGCCGGCTATGAGGCTGCCCGGGCGCCAGGCGGGCGAGTCGGCAAAGCCAGTGACACTCTGACCAAGATTCGGCGCGTTATGCCGTTGCCGGTCGATGATGAGCTGATCGTTCGGGCCAATGGTGCTGCACAGCTCACCGCCGGCACCACACTTGCTCTGGGCATCAAACCTAGACTTTCAGCGGCCGTCCTGGCTGCATCACTCTTGCCGACCACCATTGCGGGACACGCGTTTTGGACGATTGAGGACCCCTTGGAACGGCGTTCCCAACAGCTGCAATTTCTCAAGAACATGGCGATGTTCGGCGGACTGTTGTTCGCAACGATCGATTCGCCGCGCTCGTCGCGGTGACCAACTTGCGACAAGGCAAGTTCGCATGCTGATAGGCGTTGATTGGGGCGGAACCAAGATCGAAGCCCTCGCCCTCGGCGACGACGCACAGCCGATTACCCGGCTGCGCGAAATGACTCCGCGCTCGGACTACGAAGGCTGCTTAGCGATGATCGCCTCGCTTGTCAGTCGAGTGGAAGCCGAGGCAGGCGCCACAGGAACCGTTGGTGTCGGAATTCCGGGATCGGTCGACCCGCGTACCGGGATAGCGAAAGGGGCAAGCTCCACCTGGCTCAACGGAAAGCCAGTCGAAGCAGACCTGTGTCGGGTGCTCGACCGCGAAGTCCGGCTCGCCAACGACGCAGATTGTTTCGCCGTCTCTGAAGCTGTCGATGGTGCCGGTGCTGGTCACGACCTAGTCTTCGCTGTGATCTTGGGTTCGGGGGCCGGCGCTGGAATTGCCGTGGCTGGTAAGGCGCATCATGGCCCGAACAACAGTGCTGGCGAATGGGGTCACAATCCGCTACCTAGACCGAACGTCTCCGAGATTCCCGGGCCATCGTGTTATTGCGGCAGACACGGATGCCTCGAGCGCTGGGTCTCAGGTTGGTCATTTGCCCGCGACTATTCCCAGCACGCGAGCATCGACTTGGGACCGTCGCAGCCACTCACTCCGGCCGAGATCCTGGCTCGTATGAGAGACGGCGATCGACTTGCCAGGCTGGTATGGAGTCGGTACGTCGATCGGGTCGCTCGCGGATTGTCGTTGGTGATCAATACGCTCGATCCAGACATTCTGGTTTTCGGCGGTGGCATGGCGAATGTCGACGAGCTCTATGACGATCTGCCTGCGAAGCTGGCGGAGGAAACATTCTCGCCCTGCTTTTACACGCCGATAACCCGGGCAGCACACGGTGACTCCAGTGGCGTACGAGGCGCCGCTTGGCTTTGGAGATGATGATCATGCAATCGACGTCCAACCGAGAGCGATTCGATTTCGCCAAGAACTTGATCATTGAAGCCGGTGATCTTGCGATGCAGTACTTCGGCAATCTGGCGAAGGTGTCGATCATGAGCAAGGGCGCACGAGACATGGTTTCCGATGCGGATCTCGCGGTCGAAGACTTGATCAAGGAACGTCTGCTCGCCAGATATCCCGACGACGCCTATCTCGGTGAGGAGACCGGACATGTCAAGGGCAGCGATGATTCCGGAATATGGGTCGTCGATCCGATTGATGGCACGCAACCTTTCCTCTGTGGTCTCACGACTTGGTGCATCTCGATCGCATATGTGCGATCCAATGAAGTGCAGCTCGGCATGGTCAACAATCCGGGTGCCCGGGAACTTTTCACGGGCGGCATTGGGCTTACGGCTGAACTCAACGAGCAGCCGATTGCCCCACGCCAAGTGCAATCACTAAGCGAGGGCCTCACATACCTCGGCTGTAATCCGCGACTGCGCCCGGAACAAGTCGTGCCGGTGCTCGACCGCCTGCTGCATGCCGGTGGAATGTTTCTTCGCAGCGGCTCCGGCGCACTCGGCCTATGTGATGTCGCATGCGGCCGCTTGATCGGCTATGTCGAGGCACACATCAACGCCTGGGATTGCCTGGGTGGCATCGCGGTCTGCACATCGGCTGGTGCCCGGGTGAATGATTACCTCTCCGACAATGCCCTGCTCCGCGGCGGGCACATCGTCGCCGGCTCACCTCCGGTCTTTGATCAGCTCGTCGCAGTGCTTGGTGAATCTGTTTGAGCTCTAGTCGATTGTTCGGGACACGCCTTGGGTAACCAGCACAACTATGAAGAGTGATCGTTTAGCAGCCATATACGCCGACCCCGGTCCCTTCGCAAGCGCCTACCTCGAGGTAAGTCGGGATCAGGAGCAGGGCAATCGGGTTGTCGAACTTGCCGTTCGCGCAGTATCCGATGAACTCGCCGCACAGGGCGCACCCTCGGAGGTGGTATCAGCAGTCGCGGAACGGCTGGGCCAGAGCACCGGCCAACCAGCCCCCATCAGCCGCTGTGTGGTGGCGACCGAGCGCGGTGTCTTGCTCGATGAGCTGACGCGCAGTCACCATGCCCAACCAGTGGCGGCCTGGGCTCCGCTGCCGGATGTGGCGGTCTGGTTGAGGGACGCCAGCCAGCAGGTGCCATTCATCCTGGCTCTTGTTGATCATGAGGGTGGTGACGTCACCACCTACTCGGCAGACGATATGGGCCCGGAGCGCGAGGCATCGGTGGGTGAGCCCTCCAAGTATGAGCACAAGGTGCGCGGCGGAGGCTGGTCGCATTTGAGGATGCAGCACACCGCCGAAAATGTCTGGGCTGAAAACGCCGTCGAAGTCGCAGCCGAGATAGAGCGCCAGGTACGCACCGGTCCGGATCTAGTGATCTTGGCTGGCGACGAGCATTCCCGCAGTCTGGTAACAGATCACCTGCCGGACACCGTCTCAGCCGAGGTCCGAGTCCTCGATCGATCAGGCCGGCCAGTGGATGGTGGCGATGACGCCCTCGCAGCAGACGTCGAGTCGGTCCTCCGAGACGTCGTCGTCGCTAGACAGCTCAGGATGGTTCACGAGCTCAAAGAACGCATGGGACGCGGCGAGTCAGTCGCCCTA
>JBKPEY010000559.1:0-14844 GCA_046744405.1 Actinomycetota bacterium | reverse complement strand
GCGCCGAGGCACTCAAGCTGGACAAGCACGCCCGCAAAGAGTCCAGCGTCTTCGCCAACTCGGACCCGGCAAAGCGCGCCTGAGGTTCGCTGTATATCACTCGGCTCCTTTCTGAACTGGGTCGAGGTGCTATTGCGCGCTAGTTGGCCAGTGGCGTTCAGCTAGGTGACGGGCCGGCCTGCGGGCCGCTGAACTGAGCTGACTTGAAGGATTACCGCGCAGACGTCGTAGCCGACGACTGGTCTCGGCGCAGGCGTTTCATGATCGTGCTGCGAATCCTGGCGATGCGTCCTGTTTCCGAGGTATTGGCGGTCGCTTGCGATGCCTCAGCACCGTGTGCCTCGGGTGCGGCGAGCTCCCTAATGAGCTCAACCACCTCGTTTCTGTCGAGTCCTTGGGAAACCAGTCGCTCTGGATCATCGGCGTCCCGGGTGAAGACGTGCAGCTTCCCGTGCAGGTCTGCGAGCACGATGTCGGCGCTCTGCTGAGCGATCTCCGTGCTGCCGGATGCGGTGTAGTCCGTCACCGTCACCAATGCAGTTTGCCCTGCCACCTCGAGCACCTGATTCGGGTCGCCCGACTCGCGCTCCAGATCACCATTCGGGAGTCGTTCCCCAAGCCTGCGAAGTGCATCGTCGATTTCCCGTAGCGACAGCTCGTGTACGCCGAGCGCGTCGATGAGCACCTCGAGGGCAACGCCATCAGGCCCCGGGAGCAGCAGAGTGCGCCACGGCTGCCCAGGTTTGGTGCCTGTGACTCGCGCATCTATCACGGACCGAGCGCGTTGCTGGAAAACCACGGCGATGCCAAGATCACCTCGAACTTGGAGGCGGTCCGTGTCCGGCATGGCCACCAGAAGTTGCCGCGCAGCCAGCGAGCGTACGGCCTCACCGACTTCCTCTTCGGACGGCGTCTCATCGAGAAAGTCGACAACGGCATCGACAGCCACCATTTCAGCAAGGCTGTAGCCACCGAGCGGTACTGGCCCGGTGCTCACCAGGTGCAGTACCGCATCAATCAAGCCGGGCGGTACGCCAACGTATTGGGTCTCCGTCATGACCCCTCCTCGGCACTGGCTGGAACCCGAACCGCCAGACGTAGCCGTTTGTCGCCCGCGGCAACCTCGATCGGTCGCGCAGCCACGACCTTTGGCAGCGTCCAACCGCCCGACTTGCCACGAGCCGAAAGCAGCCGCCGCGCCGTAGCACCTGGCGTCTCAGTGACCCACACTTGCGAGTTGCCGAAAAGTCCTCGACCTCGCCCGCGCCCGGGCGCCGGTACAAGCTCGACCAAAGAGTCTTCCCGTAAGGGTCCGGGGAACCGCCGTACCAGATCTGACGGCGCTCCAGCGGCGGCGTGAACGACGCTGTCCTCGGCGTCCAGCCGGTATAGCGTCTTGGTCAGGGCCCGCGTCGCGCCTTGTCGCAATGAGACCGTGCTACTCAGCTGAGGCGAGAGATACATCGGCCGCCGCTCAGTCGCCGATGAGAGCCCCCACGGCCCCACGTTGCGCTTGGTTATCCGGTAAACGATGTAATCCGCGAAGTGCTGCACGTCATTCCAAGTTGGCAGCCGGTGGCCCGCCCCGAAAGCCGCCGGGGTCTTCTCTAGCTGCACCCAGGTTCCGGTGGCCGTACGCCCATGCAGCTTCTCTCGCACCAGCGGTCCATGCATGCCCAGATCTGGATACTTTTGCTTGTCCACTGTGCGGTGATGGCTGGACAGCCGCTCACGCGTGCCCTTCGGAAACCTCCAGCGCTCATAGAGATCCGGGTTGTCGACGAGAACGTGGCCACCCCACAACACATCGCGGAGTTGATTGACGTCGAGACCATACGCCTCAAGGTCGGCCAGTACCTCGGCTTCCTCCGGCATCAGGCTCTTGGCCGCCTGCACCAATCCTCGGCGGTACGTCCCGTGGCGGGTGGTCAGCTGAACCAGTAGACGGACCCGGGTACGCATCCGCTCAGCCTGCTGATCGCTGGCCTTCGTGGCTCGCGTGGCCGCCCTGGTTAAAGTGCCTCGCACATCGTCAGATTACTGGCGTGCCGACGTGTTGAATTTAGGGCGGATTTCATGTCCTCCTTGACCACTTTCAAAGCAGCCACCCTTGACTTCAAAACCAATGTGAAGTTAGATCGATCTAATACGTTTTTAGATCGATCTAACTACTTGCGGAGTGCCTCGATGGCGCGTGTAACGCTCATAGATGTGGCGCGACACTGCGGTGTCTCCCGTGCCACGGTGAGCTTGGTGCTCAACGACAGTCCACTAGTCGCGGCGACGACGCGCGACCGCGTCCGTCAGGCCATGAAAGAACTGGGTTATGTCTACAACCGAGCCGCGGCGTCGCTGCGTACTCAGCACAGCGATGCCATTGGCGTAGTGCTGACCAACATCACCAACCCCTATTTCGCTGAATTCGCGACCGGTGTTCAAGACGTGCTGACTAGTAGCGCCACTGTGCCGTTGCTGGCGGTCAGCGGGGAAGATCGCGAGCTGCAGCACCGGCTGGTCACGTCGCTGGTGGAACGCAACGTGGACGGCATTGTGCTCATACCTGCGCACGGCACCACACCCAGCGACTTGCCGGATCTGCTGGGAACACCACTCGTGCTAATGGCCCGCCGCTTGACCGGAATGAATGTCGACTATGTGGGCGCGCAAAATCGCGACGGCGGATATGCCGCCGCTGAGCATCTCTACAGCCACGGGTGCCGTCGTATCGCCTTTATCGGTGGCTATCCCGACTCCTCCGCCCGCGACGAGCGTGCCGGGGGTGTCGAGGAATTCCTCGAAGAGCACGGCCTGACGCTCAACTCTGACCACTCGGTGGTGTGCGAACCGGCGCGGCCCCAGGCAGGCGAGGCCGCGATGCGGCTGATCACCAAAGATCCCGAGGTAGACGGCATCGTCTGCTTCAGCGACGTAGTGGCGTTCGGCGTCCTCGACGCAATCGCCGATATGGGCCGCACCGTTGGATCCGATTTACGTGTGGTCGGCTTCGACGACGTGCACGATGCAGGGCTCAACCGACCCTCGCTGAGCAGCGTCGCTGTACCCGCCCGAGAGACTGGCCGCCGGGCCGCCCAACTCGTACTGGAGCGAGCAGCTGGATCGACTGAGCCCACCGTACGCGAAGAGTTTCCAGTCAAGCTCGAGCCGCGGGAAACCTGTGGCTGCCCCCGTCCCCAAGCACTCGCCTGACGCGCATCGTTCGGAGGATCCTGAGATATGCGAAACGTACCCGTGCTGACCGGCGTCGAGGCCGCGCAGCTGATCGCCGACTCCGCGGTCATCACTATCTCGTCCTCGTCCGGACTTGGCTGTCCTGACGCTGTCCTGGAAGCGATCGGGCAGCGCTACGAAGAGACCGGTTCCCCGGCAAATCTGACCACCCTGCATCCCATCGCGGCCGGCGACATGTACGGCATCAAAGGGATCGACCACTTGTGCCGCCCCGGCCAACTCCGCCGTGTGTTGGCCGGCTCCTATCCCTCAGGTGGCTCCAAGCTGGACCCTCCGCTGATTCGGCAATTGATCCATGGTGATCAGATTCAGGCCCTCAACATCCCCTCGGGCGTGTTGTTCCAAATGCATCGGGCTGCCTCCACTGGGCAACCGGGGGTGCTTACCGAGGTCGGGCTTGGCACATACGCGGACCCGCGGCTCGAGGGCGCCAAGATGAACGCCGTCACTGACGACTTCGTTCAGCTGATGCAGATAGACGGGGACGACTACCTGTTCTATCCGGCGGTTCACGTTGACGTGGCGATCATCCGAGCCACGACAGCCGATCCGCACGGCAATCTGTCGTACGAGGAAGAGTGCAGCACCCTTGGGGCACTCGACCAGGCCTACGCCGCACATAACAAGGGCGGCGTAGTCATCGCACAGGTGAAGAGACTGTCCGAAGCCCAGCTGCCGGCTCCGGTTGTTCACATCCCCGGGATCTTGGTCGACGCCGTCGTCGTCGACCCCGATCAGATGCAAACCACGCAGACCTTCTATGACCCGGCTTTGTCCGGAGAGATCCATCGCGAGCTGGACGACATCGAGCCTGTCGAATTCGGTCTTGAGAAGGTGATAGCTCGTCGGGCCGCAGCCGAGCTGCAGGTCAATGCCATCGTCAATCTCGGCTTTGGGATCTCCGCCGCAGTCCCCCGCGTGCTACTCGAAGAAGGCCACGCTGACGACGTCACATGGGTCATCGAGCAAGGCGCGGTTGGCGGCTTCCCGGCGACGGGTTTCGCATTCGGATGTGCGCTCAATCCCGAGGCGCTCCTGCAAAGCATCGACCAGTTCACGCTGCTGCAAGGCGGCGGTTTCGACGTGGCCATGCTGTCCTTCCTTGAAGTGTCCAGCGCCGGCGACGTCAACGCCTCCTATCTCCCGGCCCGGCCGCATGTCACGGCCGGCGTGGGCGGCTTCAATGACATCATCACCCGCGCGCCTAAGATCGTTTTTTCCGGCTACTTCACAGCTGGCAAGAAAGACATCCAGGTCGAGGACGGCCAGCTCAAGATCATCTCCGATGGAGCGATCGGCAAATTCGTGCCCGAGGTTGCCCAGATCTCTTTCTCCGGTGACATGGGCCGCAAGCGCCGCCAAGAAGTGCTCTACATCACTGAACGCTGCGTTATCGAGCTGACCAAAGACGGCCTGACGGTGATCGAGATCGCGCCAGGAGTCGATCTTGAAAAAGACGTTCTCGGCAAAGCCGACGTGCCACTGCTGGTCAGCCCTGACCTGCAGCTGATGTCGGCCGCTTTGTTCTCCCCCGAGCCCATGGGGCTGATCTTGTCGCGCAAGCCATCCCCAATATCCCGCCTCATCCGTAATCCGGCCCGCTAACCGATAAGGACCCAATCATGCCCGCCACCCACTACGACTACGTGATCGTCGGCGCCGGCGCCGCCGGCTGTGCCGTAGCCAATCGCCTCTCCGCCGACCCGGACACCACGGTGCTGTTGCTCGAAGCCGGCGGCAAGGACTGGTCGCCGCTGGTCCATATGCCCGTTGGATTCACCAAGCTGAGCGGCCCCAGGTACAACTGGGAGTTCTCGACTGTTCCGCAGCCGCAGCTGAACAACCGAGAGATGTGGTACCCGCAGGGCCGCACGCTGGGCGGCAGCACCTCGATCAACGCAATGATCTACATCCGAGGTCAAAAAGAGGACTACGAGGCCTGGGCGGATCTTGGCAACAAGCACTGGGGCTATGAGCAAGTGTTGCCGTTCTTCCGGCGGGCCGAGGCGAATGAGCGTCTGAACGACCGCTATCACAGCAGTGTTGGGGCGGTGAATGTTACCGAGCAGGTTCAGCACAACCCGCTGAGCAAAGCCTTCGTCCGCGCCGCCCAGGAGCTAGGAGTCCCCTTCATCGCCGACTTCAACGGCGCCGTGCAAGAAGGCGTCAGCTGGTACGACGTCACCCAGAAGAACGCACGGCGCGAAAGCACCGCTACCGCCTACCTGAAGCCCATCAGGTCGCGGAAAAACCTGACGGTCGTCACTCATGCACTGGCCCGCAAGATCCTTGTCCGGAACGGGCGGGTCACCGGGTTGGACATGATCATCGATGACAGACCGGAGCACGTACAGGTCGATCGAGAATTGATCTTGAGCGGCGGCGCGATCAACTCGCCTCGCCTGATGCTGCTGTCAGGCATCGGACCAGCCGATGACCTAAGCACCCTCGGCGTGCCGGTTGTCCACGATCTTCCCGGTGTAGGCAAAAACCTGCAAGATCACATGGACGTCTATCTCACGGCTGTCACCACACCGGTGAGCTACAACTCCTCCGACCGGCCAGACAAAGCTGCGCTGGCAGGCCTGCAATACATCACTACCAAGACCGGGCCAATCACTGCTTCGGTCTGTGAAGCCGGCATGTTCGTACGCAGCGGTGCCGATGTAGCGACCCCCGATATCCAAATGCACGCCCTGCCGGCGTACGTGATCGATCACGGCCGGATGCGCATCAAGGGGCATGGCATGACGATCAACACCTGCCACCTACGGCCTCGCAGTATCGGCTCCGTCACGCTGCATACCGCAAGTCCGGATGACCCGCCTGCCATCGATCCGGCGTTCCTCACCGATCCGTACGACTGGGAGAAGTCCTTGGAAGGCTTCCGCTGGGGCAGGGAGATGATGCGTAGTAAGGCATACAAACCGTTCGTGCTAAAGGAGTTTCTCCCCTCCGAAGACGTCAAGACTGACTCCGAGATCCGCGAATACGTCAAGCAGTGGGCCAAGACCGACTACCACCCGGTCGGCTCGGCCAGGATGGGCGACGACGATCTTGCCGTTGTCGATCAAGAGCTCAAGGTCCGCGGTATGGAAGGGCTCCGAGTGATCGACGCGTCGATCATGCCGAAGTTGATCAGCGGCAACACCATGGCTACCTCAACCATGATCGGTGAGAAGGGCGCGCATCATGTGCTGCGCGGTCTCACACCGCCCGACCCAAGCGATGGCCCAACATGAGCGAATCCCCCCAGCAGGAGGTCGGCCGGGTGACCATTGACTCCGACACCGAGGTCGCCACGATCTGCCTGGACCGGCCGACAAAGCACAATGCGCTAACTCCAGAGATGCTGGAACAGCTCGAAAAGATCCTGATCGCCATCGATATGGATCGCGATGTGCGCGTTGTCCTCCTCACCGCAGTCGGCGATCGCTCCTTCTGTGCCGGCGCCGACATCAAGCGCTTCAAGGCGTTGCAGCCGCTGGATATGTGGGCGCACTGGACTCGCCTCGGACACCGGGTGTTCGACCGCCTCGCGGGGCTCAGACAACCCACAATTGCCGCCGTCTCCGGCAATGCCTACGGCGGCGGATTTGAGCTAGCGCTGGCCTGTGACCTGCGGATCATGGCTGACGACGCCACGCTAGGCCTGACCGAGGTCGGCATTGGCACGATCCCTGGATGGGGCGGCACCGGTCGGCTTCGCGATCTTGTCGGCGCGGGACGAGCCAAGGAGTTGATCTTCACCGGCGAACCGTTGACCCCGGAGCGAGCGCTGGGCTGGGGGATTGCTAACCAGCTGGCGCCCAGGTCGCAGGTGATCGACGCCGCCCACGCCCTGGCCGACAAGATCGCCAGCCGGGCTCCCATCTCCGTACAGATGGCAAAGCAGGCCATCGACTCCGGCGCAGCCTATCGGGCGATTGAACAAGTCAGCTCCGCCGCTACCGCCTTTACCGAGGACGCAGTCGAGGGCTTCGCGTCCTTTACCGAGAAACGCGACCCGCACTATCGAGGGACTTGAAACCATGACTACGATCACCAGCGCCGCCCCGACCACCATCACCGCCCACATCTGGCCCAACATCATCGACGGCCGTGAGGTTGGCGGCGCAGGCGATGAGGTACTTCGGGACAGCCCAGCCCACGATGTCCGCGTTGCCAGCTACCACAGCGCCAGCGAGGCGGACGTGGATGCCGCCGTCACCGCAGCACACCGGGCCTTCAACGGTGACTGGCCGCGGACATCGGGGGCCGAGCGGGCCGCGCTGCTGCGTCGGGTTGCCGGCCGAATAGAAGCCGAGCTCGACGCGCTGGCCTTGATTGAGACATTGGAATCCGGCAAGCCGATCTCGCAGGCCAAAGATGAGGTCTCTAGTGCGGCAGGAATTTGGTACTACGCCGCGAGCCTCGCCCAGCACGCGTACGGTGACGCCCACAACGACCTGGGCCCGAGCTATCTGGCTGTGACGGTCAAGGAGCCCATCGGGGTTGTCGGAATGATCACGCCGTGGAACTTCCCGCTCTTGATCGTTTCGCAGAAGCTACCCTTCGCACTCGCCGTCGGTTGCACAGCGGTGGTGAAGCCAAGCGATCTCACACCAGGCACGACCACCCGTCTGGTCCAGATCTTGCACGACGAAGGGGCGCCGAACGGCGTAGTCAATCTGGTGCACGGCGGCGGTGACGTCGGCGGCTGGTTATCGAGTCACCCCGGCACACACATGACCACATTCACCGGATCCACCGGCGTCGGACGGATGGTCGCTCAGGCTGCCGCCAAAGATCTGAAGAAGGTGAGCCTCGAGCTGGGTGGCAAGAACCCGCAGGTCGTCTTCGCTGATGCGGATCTTGACGCAGCGTTGGAGAAGGTGGTTTTCGGCGCATACTTCAACCAGGGCGAGTGCTGCAACGCCGGCTCCCGGCTCTTGGTTCACGCCGACATCGCTGACGAGTTCACCGAACGAGTCGTGGACCGCGCTCAAGACGTAGCTGTTGGCGATCCACTCGAAGAGACCACCAAGGTCGGCGCGCTGATCTCTGAGAAACATCTCGGTGTGGTCAGCGGATATGTTGATCTTGGTCAGCAGGAGGGCGCATCGGTTGCGCTTGGCGGCAGTCGGCTCGACTCCAATCGTGGTCGGTACTACTCCCCCACCGTGCTCGCTGGCGTGCCCAAGACCGCTCGAGTCGCTCGGGAGGAGATTTTCGGCCCCGTGCTGTCGGTGGTGAGGTTTGCTGATCTTGGTGAGGCAGTGGAGATCACCAATGCCACCGGGTACGGCCTTAGCGCCGGAGTCTGGAGCCGCGATATTGACACTGCGCTCGGCTATGCCCGGGCGACCAAGGCCGGAACCGTCTGGATCAACTGTTACATGGACGGCTTTCCAGAGATCTCGTTCGGCGGCTATGGCGCATCCGGCATCGGTCGCGAGCTCGGCCGGACCGCGATCGATGAGTACATCGAGCACAAAAGCATGATCATCCGCACCGGTGCCCAAGCTCCTTCCTGGGTTGGCGGCGTCGGCGAGAAGTGAGGTAGGAAGTCATGTACTGGGCCTCTCGGCGAGTCAAAGAGCAACGCACGCTGCCTTTTTCCGATGCGACGAAGGCAGCTGCCAGCACCACCCTCGACGTTGCGGCAGGCAAGGTATCGCGGTTGGCGAACGACTATCCCGACTACTTCCCGCTCTACACCGACCAAGGTCGCTGGAAGCACGGCAAGGAAGCTTGGACCAACTGGTGCGAGGGTTTCCTCGGCGGCCAGATGTGGCTGTTCTATGAGCTTGGGCTCGGTGAGGACTGGAAGGCTCGCGCCGAGCACTACAGCAAGCTCGTGGAGGAACGTCAATACGACGATCAAGTTCATGATCTTGGCTTCGTGCTGTGTCCGACGTGGAAGAAGTGGTGGGAGCTGACCGGCGACGACGTCCGCCGTCAGGTGGTCGTTCAGGGCGGCAAGACAATGGCCACCCGGTTCAACACCAAGGGCAAGTATCTGCGCTCGTTCCTCGCGCCGGATTCGATCTTCATCGACATCATGATGAATGTCGGCATCGTTGCGGTGGCCGGGCTGGAGACCGGTGATCAGCAGCTGCTCGACGTCGCCGAACGGCACTGCGAGACGACCCGCAAATATCTGGTACGCGGCGATGGGTCGACCAGTCACGAAGGCATCTTTGATCTGAATACCGGAGAGTTCCTGCGGCAGACCACCCAGCAAGGCTGGCGCAACGACTCCGCGTGGGCCCGCGGGCAGGCCTGGTCACTTTATGGATTCACGTCCATGTACGCCCTGACCGGCAATCCCCACTGGCTGGCGACCGCCCAGCTGAACGCCGACTACTGGCTGGAGTACACCGCCGACCGCGATCCCGTGCCGCCGAATGACTTCGACGAGCCAAATCCGGTACGCCGCTGGGAATCCTCTGCCGCCGCCTGCGCAGCCGGCGGATTGATCATGCTCGCATCTCTGGTCGCCGATGATGATCAAGCTCAGCAGTATCACCGCCAAGCCGAGGTCACCATTGCGCGGCTGTGCGAACCGGAGTTCGTCGCCCACGAAGAGAGCTGGGAGGGCGCCCTCAAGCACGGTTCATACCACGAGGCCAAGCAGCTGGGAGTTGATGAGAGCGTGATGTGGGGCGAGTACTTCTTCGTGGAGAGCTTGGCCCGGGTGGTGCAGGCGCCATGAGTGCGACGATCGACCGACCGCTGCTCAGCAACCGGCTCGTTCGCAGCAAGGTGATTGCAGTGCTGCGCGCGCCAGACGTTTCTGCCCTGGTCCCAGTCTGTGATCTCCTTGCCCAGGAAGGGATTCTCAGCATCGAATTGACCCTTACTACGCCGGGCCTGCTCGATGCACTGCCTGAGCTCGTAGATCGCTATGCGGGTACGGCTGACGTTGGCGTTGGCACCATTCTGACCGAGTCAGAAGCTCAACGGGCCATGGATTCTGGCGCGCAGTACCTGGTCACCCCGACTATGAACCTGCCGGTGATCAAGCTCGCTGTCGCGCGCCACGTTGCGGTCTTTCCCGGCGGTCTGACTCCGACAGAACTAGCGGACGGGTGGAATGCCGGCGCAACCGCTGTCAAGATCTTTCCCGCCGAGACCGTCGGGGCTGCGTACCTCAAACATCTGCGAGGCCCTTTTCCTGATCTTGAGGGCATACCGTCCGGCGGAGTCGATCTTGATGCGACCCGCGAGTGGCTGGCGGCCGGCGCTGCCGCAGTAAGCATCGGCGGACCGCTGCTGGGTGACAGTCTCAAGGGCGGCGACCTGTCAGCACTCCGCAACCGTTGCCGGGCTGTTCGTGCGGTGATCGAGGAAGCGCTGCAGTTATGACCTCACCTCCGACCGTGCTCACCTTTGGAGAGGCACTCGTTGGTTACGGGAGCGTTGAAGACGATCTGCGGACAGCGACTGAGTTCACCAGGTTTCCCGGTGGTGCGGATCTCAATGTTGCCGTTGGTCTTCAAAGACTTGGCATCCACGCTGTCTGGGCGAGCGTCCTGGGCGAAGATGCGCATGGTGACTATTTGGCCGACGCTGTTTATCAGCTCGGGATCCGCCCGCTTGTCCAGCGAGCCAGCGGCCCGACCGCTTTGATGTTCAAGGCTGGCGGCGCCGACCGGGATCCTGAGGTCCTCCAGGTGCGACACCAGACCGCATTCGCGCAGCACGCCGACGCACTCCTGACCAGCGATGTGCTCGCTCTTGCAGGCATTGATCATGTGCACCTGACCGGGATCACACTTGGCATTTCACCGGTCGTGAGGGCGGTAGCGCTTGCCTTGCTGGAGGCTGCGGTGGCTGCTGAGGTCAGCGTCTCGTTCGACCCCAACCTGCGATTGAACCTTTGGCCCGACCGCGACGAGATGCGCACAGTGATCAACACGTTCGCCGCACAGGCGACGGTGGTGATGCCAGGGCTTGGGGAAGGCCGGCTGCTCACCGGACACAACGATCTCGAGGCCATTGCCAAGACATACCTGGACGCCGGCACGGGCGAAGTGGTGATCAAACTGGGCGCAAAGGGCGCTCAGGCCTGGACCGCCGACGGACAGACCGCCCGGTCCCGGCCATTCGCCGTCACACCCATCGACACAGTCGGCGCCGGTGACGGCTTCGCCGCCGGCTACCTCGCCGCGTTTATCGGCGGTGGCAACTTACAAGAACGAGTTGATCAAGGTGCTGCTGTCGGCGCCCTGGCCACGACTCGACGGGGCGACCTGGAAGCCATGCCGGAGCGCCACGAGGTTGACGCGTTGCTCATCAGGACTGAAGCGAGGAGCCCGCTGTGAATCAGCTACCTACTACGCCACCCCTACGCGAGGGCGCGCTCATCAATCCTGATCAAGACACGCTGAGCGCCGATGTCGTGATCATTGGCTCTGGCATGGGTGGCGGCACCCTCGCCTGGGGGTTAAAAGACACCGGTTTGGACGTCTTGATCGTCGAGCGCGGCCAGTTCCTGCCGAGAGAACCCGAGAACAGTCAGCCCGATCACGTGTTCATCAAGAAGCGCTACGTGACGTCAAAACCCTGGTACGACGCCAAGACCGGGCAGCCGTTCCAGCCGGGCGTCTACTACTGGGTGGGCGGGAACACCAAGATGTACGGCGCCTGCCTCCCCCGATTCCGCCGCAGCGACTTCACCGAAGTGGAGCACCACGACGGCGTGTCTCCGGCGTGGCCGTTCAGCTACGACGATCTTGAGCCGTTCTATGCCAAAGCGGAGGAGTTGTTCGAAGTACACGGCGCGGTCGGAGAAGACCCAACTGAGCCGGAACACTCCAAGCCATATCCATATCCGCCGCTCAGCCATGAACCCGCAGTCGAAAGGTTCGCCGTACGGCTCCGCCAACAAGGTTTGCATCCCTTCCACATGGCGAATGGCATGCACCTTCCGTCAATGGTCGAACGACGCGCCGACACCACAGCCGACGGATCTCCATCGGCAACAGGCAACAAGAGCGACGCAGAGAATCGAGCCGTCCGGCCTGCCTTGGAGTCACCGACGGTCCGACTGCTGCTCGGCGCATACGTACGACGGCTGCACACCAACCCAGATGGCGACGCGGTAACGGCGGCCGAAGCGGAGGTAGCTGGGCGAACAGTCAGGATCGAGGCCAAGACCTTCGTGGTGTCTGGTGGGGCGGTCAATTCTGCAGCCTTGCTGCTGCGTTCGGTGAGCGACCAGCATCGACAAGGACTGGGAAACTCCTCCGGATTGCTGGGCCACAACTACATGGTTCACAACAGCACGTTCTTCCTGGCCGTGGACCCGAGGCGCATCAATGACACCGCCTGGCAAAAAACCCTCGGCCTCAATGACTGGTACGAGGCTGGGCCGGACACGTCGTACCCGCTCGGCAACCTCCAGATGCTGGGGAAGCTGCAGGCTCCAATGGTCAAGGCGGCCCGCTCGTGGGCGCCGCTGTGGGCACTCAAGATGGTCACCGATCGCAGCCTCGACATCTACCTCACCACAGAGGACTTGCCTCGATTAGACAACCGAGTCAGCGTCGATGGCGACAAGATCTTGATCAACTGGACTCCGAACAACCTGACGCCGCATCAAGAGCTGGTCAAGCGCATCAGCCATGCAGTGCGCAAGGCTGGCTATCCAGTGGTGCTCACCCAGCGCATGGGCATTGCCACAAATTCCCACATGTGCGGCACCGCGGTAGCCGGCACCGATCCCTCAACCAGCGTTCTCGACCGAGACTGCCGTAGCCATGACGTTCGCAACCTGTTTGTCGTGGACAGCAGCTTCTTTCCCTCCTCGGCTGCCCTGAACCCCGCTCTCACCATCGCCGCGAACGCGCTCCGAGTCGCACCGGTCATCGCTCAGGCGGACGGCTCTACTAGGTAGACGCGGCGCCCCTCCGATAGGCCCTTTAGCTCGTGCACGCCGCGATCGGTGAAGCGGATGGACGAGCCCGCCAGTAGTTCCCGGGTTGCCCACGAGGCGTACACCTCCCCCGCCCCAGCCAGGTCTGTGATGCGGGCCGCGATATGCATCGTCGCGCCGCGGACGTTGCCGCCCTCCAGTTCGATCTCACCGGTGTGGACAGCAGCCCGAACCTCCAGGCCGATACTGGCCGCCGCCCGACCGATTTCCTGAGCGGCATGGATAGCTCGTTCAGCGCCGTCGAACATGGCTACGAACCCGTCACCAGTTGTAGTGACTTCACGGCCCCGGAAGCGGTCCAGCACGGCCCTCACCGCCTGGTCGTGCCGGCCCAGCAGGTCGCGCCAGTGGCCGTCGCCGAGCTCGACGGCACGCGCCGTGGAGTCCACGATGTCGGTGACGAGGAGCGTCGCAACCACGCGGTCAAACCCGCCGCCCTCAGTACGCGCGAACGCCGTACTCGGCTCCCAGTCGATCGTGATCCACGGCTCGTCGCCCACCACCCAGGCGTCGTGGCCGGGCGGAACCTCATAGAACTGGCCTGCCTCAACCAGCAGCTCCGCACCCTCACGCATTAGGATCCGTGCGGCACCGGAGACGCATAGACCGATGTGGTGGTACTCGCACAGCTCGGTTTGCGCGATTGGCTTGATCGACTCACTCCACCGCCAGCCGGGTTGGAGAATCGAGCGGCCGATTCGGATCTCACCCATGTCGTAGGTCTCAAGCTGGCCGTACGGGATCTCGCGGACATCGTCTGGCTGACCGAAAGGCCGCCGCTGAAGCTTCACCATCGGCATCGCACAATATCGCCCTCGACCTCGGCTTCGCACCCGGAGCACGGCCCGAGTGCCGCTGTCGCAGACCTGATCATGATCAGCTGCTGGAAAGTTGGCTAGCACCGGCTCGCCGTGGGGAAACTGACCTGGAAGGATATAGCTGGAAGCACTGACCAGTACCTGCCCCCAGAACCTAGGGAGACGCGAAATGCCAGGATCAGTCATCGTCGGAGGTGCCAGGACACCGATTGGGAAGCTCGCCGGTTCGCTGAAAGATTTTTCGGCGATGGAGCTAGGCGGGTTCGCCATCAAGGCCGCGCTGGAGAGGGCCGGTATCAACGGGGACCAGGTCGACTATGTGATCATGGGCCACGTCATTCAGGCTGGGGCCGGTCAGATCACTGCCCGGCAGGCCGCAGTAAAGGCCGGGATTCCTATGTCGGTGCCCGCCGTGACGGTGAACAAGGTATGCCTCTCTGGGCTGAACGCGATTGCGACCGCCGACCAGTTGATCGGCTATGGCGAGTTCGATGTGGTGGTCGCGGGTGGCATGGAGTCGATGACGCAAGGCCCGTACCTCCTGCCCAAGGCTAGGAGCGGGTATCGCTACGGCAATAGCGAGATCGTCGACTCCACGGCACACGACGCACTGTTCTGCGCCTTCGACCAGCTAGGAATGGGCGCCGCAACAGAGACGTACACCAAGCTGCGCGGCATCAGCCGCGAGGACCAGGACCAATACTCCGCCTCCTCGCACGGGCGAGCCGCTGAGGCGCAGAAGAACGGCCTGTTCGAGGACGAGATCGTGCCCGTCGCGGTGCCGCAGCGCAAGGGTGACCCGATTATGGTCACCGACGACGAAGGGGTGCGTCCAGACACCACGGCAGCGACCCT
>JBKPEY010000588.1:0-4035 GCA_046744405.1 Actinomycetota bacterium | reverse complement strand
AGAAAGATCTCGCAGTCACAACCGGCTCCTCTTGACATCAGGCGTCTGTCGAGAGCTGTTGCTCGGCGCGCTCGCAAGTCTCGATAACGCTTGGCCCACCGCAGGCCAGTGCAGCCAAACTCGAGCATTCGGTACACATAGCAGTTCAGACATTCGCCCGGCTTCGGCTGGGTGATCAGAACCGACAGATGTCTCAGCTCGCGCTCGATATGGAGCACAGGGGCCAGGTCAGATTCAGCGCTCATGCGAATATCCCTATCGCCCGCCACTGACAGCAGAGGCTAAGCCAGCTGGCCGTTACTTTCGTAGCGAAGCACGGATTTCTGCTGCGCGATTCAGCTCGTTAGCCACCAGGACTCCGTAGGTGAACGCACTGTTGGTGTTCTTCACGTCTCGAGAAGCACTGAGAGTCGTAAGGAACCTGGCAGAGACAACGGCATCTTGATGCTCACCCAGGAGTGTCTGTAGTTCTTCAGCCTTACGGGCGACGGCCTTCATATCGCTGTCGGCGGGTTCGACAAGCTCGGCGGCATATCGTGCCCGCTTCATCGACTTCCGCGCCCGATGCAGTTGTTCGATGTCGTCCGCCTTACTGAGCCTTTTGTCTGCTTTCTGTTGGGCCTCGTCGACGTGCTTGATTGCCGCCGTGGCCTCTTCGGTAGCCGCCTGGGTAAAGGGCGGTGCCGCGCGCCAGGCGCGCAGCAGCTGCACCAGGTGGTCATAACGAGCGCTGCGCATGCCCTTGTCCAACTGGCGTACGGCATTCTCCCGCTCCGCAGCGAGTGTCTTCGTGATCTGAGCCGTGGCGGGTCCGCGGACCTGCTCAGGTGGCAGTTCAGCGATGTGCTTGGTCAATCGGCTGGTGAGGATGTCCCGGTCACGCACCTGGCCCAGTAGGTCGGCGTACCACTGCAGTTCGTTGTCCAGTTCCTCGGCCGGTGCGGCGTCGAACACCTCGTCGAAGATCCGCAACGTACTCCGCAGTCGGCGCGCCGCCACCCGTGTCTTGTGCACAGCTGGCTGGCCGGTGCGCATTCCCACATCGTTGCTGGCAAGTACCTCGCACTGTGCGGCTACGTATGCGGCAACGAGCTCACCCACCGTGCCCGCCTCGACCGTCGGCGCCTGTCCATCTGTCGATGCGGGACCTAAGGCGCGATCCAGCTTGGTGCGGCTACTACTGGGAGACGCCCCGGCATCCTCCAGTAACTTCCGCGCCTGCTTCAAATCCTTCTTTTTCCCGGCCGGTCCAAGCTCGATCTCTATTTCACGCCAGGAGTGCAGCAGAGATTCGCCATCGGGTGGACCCGATTGCACATGGTCATCGGCTACCTCCAACACCAGCTCACCGTCGGCATTGAGGATCTGGTACGCCGTTCGAGTGGTCGCGATTGTCGCCACGGGGTCGAGGTTCTCCCCGGCGAGCAGCCCCTCTACGCCCCCGCCGAGTGCAGACGGCATCGTCTTGGCGCGCGAGCCGCTCTGCAGCTCGGTGCGAGCCGTCCCACTGGGAACCTTCAACTGCCAGCCAGTCTCTGAGCCGCCCACCCGACGCCGCAGCGTAATTCCAAACAACCGCAGACCGGCCCCTGGTGTGTCGAAGTAGGTGTTGTTCAGCTTGCGTGTCTCTTGATCAAGACGGCCGCCGTCCGGCACCAGCTCGGTGAGCTGGGGCAGCACCCAATCCGAGTCGACCTCGAACTTGTCTTCTTGTTCAATCATCGTTCGCATCTGTACCGACCTCCTTACATCAGCAGTCCTACCCCTGACTCAGCTATCTGAACAAGATCACGAGGCTTGCAGTTTTCTGGGTGATCAGATCCGGTCAGAAAACTTTGCCGGGATTGAGGATGTGATGCGGGTCGAGCGCGGCTTTGACAGCGCGATGCATCTCCAGTACCGCGGGAGAGAGCTCCCGAGACAGCCCACCGCGCTTCAGGAGGCCTACGCCATGCTCACCGGTGACCGTGCCTCCAAGATCAAGTGCAGCGCTCAGGATCTCCTCGAACGCGGTCTTGGCGCGGTCGCGAGCGGCGGTGTCGCCGGCGTCGGCGATGAGCAACGGATGCAAGTTGCCGTCGCCGATGTGGGCAATGCTTGCGATCAAGATGTCGTGCTTGCCGGCGATCTGCTCGATGCGGGCCAACATGTCCGGCACGGCCGCGATAGGCACACACACGTCCTCGGTCAACACCGGGCCCAGCCGCTCGAGCGCTGGGTACGCGAGCCGACGGGCGGCGAAGAGTGCCTCCGCCTCCTCTTCATCGGTCGAGCGTGCCGCCCACGTGGCGCCGGCCGCCTCGAAGCAGGCCAGCGCTGATCGGCGCGGTCATCGCCGGTGACGCCCGGGTCATCGATTCGGCCAAGCAAAACCACATCGGCCTCGACGGAAAGCCCCATGTTCTTCCATTTGTCGACCGCAGCCAGGCAGTGCCGGTCGACCAGCTCGAGGGCCGACGGAATGATTCCAGCCTCGGCAACTGCCCGCGCCGCCTCGCCGGCGTCGACGATCGAGCTGAAATAGCCGACGATGGTTCGTGGTGGAGCCGGCAGCGGCTTGAGGCGCACGGTCGCTTCGGTAACGATGCCGAGCGTGCCCTCAGAACCAACCAGAAGTCCGACCAGGTCATATCCGGCTACGCCTTTGGCGGTGACCCGGCCGAGCCGTACCAGCTCGCCGGTGCCAGTCACCACTTCCAGAGCAAGCACATAATCCTTCGTTACGCCGTACTTCACACAGCACACGCCGCCGGCATTGGTCGCGATGTTGCCGCCGATGGTCGACCATGGCGAGCTAGCCGGATCGGGTGGATACCACAGCCCGTATTGCGCGGCGGCTGTTCGCAGTTCGTCGTTGATCACACCAGCCTGGACAACTGCCAGCCGCTCTAGTGGATCGATCAGGCGGATCTGATTGAGCCGATCAAGTGCGATGATCACCCCGCCGTCAATCGCGTTGGCACCGCCGGACAAACCGGTGCCAGCACCACGGGCGGTGACCGGCACTCCAAACTGGGCACAAATCTGTACGGTGGTTGCGACCTGATCACTCGAGGTCGCTCGGATCAATCCGAGCGCTTCACCGACCGGAGCCCACTCAGCCTCGTCGTGGCCAAGACTTCGGGTGATATCGGGATCGACAATCAGAGCATCCGGTGGCAGAGCTGATGCCAGTTGAGCGAGAACGTCACCTCTGTCCATGATCTACTCCTTCGGTCGAGCAAGCCTATGATTAGCACCGCTTGACACTCTCGGTGAGTTTGTCGCCGAAGGAGTGTGGTCAGGGACTGCGAGCAGCGAAGTTCCAGCAATTAGCCCGGCTCGTACGCCTCTCCGTCTGGGCTGGCAACAACCACGATGTAGCCGTCGAGGTCCTTGATCCAGATCTCCCGATGACCCGGGCCGCTGCCTTTACCTTCAGGAGGGTTGCGGTGAGGCGCCCGCACGATCGGCGCCTTGAGCTGCTCCGCGCGTCGTACGACTTCGTCGAAATCGGCCACTTCGCCGAACCACAGCAGGACGCCGTTACCGACCTCGAGATCTGGGTTGACGAAGACTCCGTGGTGGTGTTCGACGTCTCGATGGTGGAGCTGAAGGACGAGAGTGTCGTTGGCGAGCAGCCGCTCGTAGTCCGGGCCACCATGATCACTACGGAAGCCGAGGAGCTGCTGGTACCAGCCGCTCGATGCTTCGACGTCGCGTACGGCGATCATCGTCTGGGGCTGAGCCGAACCAACCTTGACCACGATGCCGATTCGGTTTTTGGCGGGATCAGTGATCTCTACGAGCCATCGCTCGCCGCCGTCGAGTTGTGGACGGTCGCATACCGTCCCGCCGTTGGACTCCACCTTCTGCAGGGTGCGGTAGAGGCTGTTGGCCGAGATCCACAGAAGCGGACCGTTACTGGGAGCTGGTGCGATGTCGGTGGTCAGCTGACCGATGAGACCAGGTGCTTCGAAGCTTCCACTGCCTGGGTCAACAGACCAATCGAACACTGCCTGGTAGAAGGCAGCTGAACGCTCGATGTCGAGCGCT
>JBKPEY010000634.1:0-12789 GCA_046744405.1 Actinomycetota bacterium | reverse complement strand
GTCGGCGAGCTTGGCGGCGGTCAGAACGAAACGCGCGGTTGCGGGAAGCAGGAAGGGTGCGACGAAGGCGGCGACCACCATGGCCAGGACGCTACTAGGTAGCATGCCCAGCGTGAACGTCGTGTTCATCGAGCCGTCTTTTCCGCCGACGCAACGCAACTTTGTTCGTGGACTTGCCGAGGTCGGCGCAACGGTCATCGGGATCGGTGAGTCGCACAGCGACGCGCTGGACGAACAACTCAAAAGCTGGATGACGCACTATCACCACGTGCCATCGGTCGTCGATGTCGGAGTCATGACCGACGCCATGCGCTGGATCCAGGACAAGGTGTGGGTTGATCGGCTAGAGGCGACTATTGAGGCGCACACCATGGCAGCCGCGCAAGTGCGGGAGAACTGCACGATCCCGGGCACGTCGGTGCGTACGGCGTGGCTATGCCGGGACAAGCCGTCGATGAAGGATGCGCTGCGCGCTGCGGGCGTACCCACAGCAGCATCCGCGGCCGCGCACAACGCCGCTGAGGTTTACGAGTTTGCCGATGCCGTCGGATATCCACTCATCCTCAAGCCACGTACCGGTGCCGGTGCCCTCGACACGACGCGCGTGGACAGTAAGGCCGAACTCGACGCTGCACTAGGGCGGTTCGGCGCCCAAGGCGCCGCATCAATCGCCGTCGAAGAGTTCGTCGAAGGCCATGAAGGCTTCTACGACACGGTGTGCGTCAACGGGAACACCTCGCTGGACTTCGTCTCCCATTACTTCCCGAACGTCCTGGAGGCGATGCGCGCGCGGTGGATCTCGCCACAGTTCATCGCTACCAATCGGGTCGATTCGGTGTCGGATTACTCGGAGCTGCGCGAGCTGGGCGCAAGGGTCAATCAGGCACTCGGTATCTGGACGAGCGCTACGCACATGGAGTGGTTCTTCGGTCCGAAGGGCCTGCGGTTCTCCGAAATCGGCTGTCGCCCGCCGGGAGTCGGAGCCTGGGACCTGTACTCGGTCGGCAATGACCTCGACCTGTACCGGGAATGGGCCAACGCCATCGTGCACGACCACATCGCTGCTCGTCCATCCCGCCGCTACGCGGCTGGCATAGTGGCACTGCGACCTGATCATGACGGCCATATCAGCGGTTATTCCGGTGCTGAAGACATCCAGGCTCGGTCCGGCGAGTGGGTGATCGACGCGCATTTGCCGCCGCCGGGTACCCCGACACAACCCGTGGAAGCGGGATACATGGCCAACGCCTACGTCCGGATGCGTCATCCCGACTACGACGTGCTGCGCGACTTACTCGACGACGTCGGCCGCACCGTTCACGTCTACGCCCAGTGAGTAAGGCCCTTGGAGGTCACCAGCAATGGTCGGCCGGGGGCGGCACCAATCGCCTCGCTATCAATCAACTGCAGCAACAGAGCTGGGTGGACGAAACGACGGTGGACCAGTTCCTGGCAGGTCGCGAAGTTCCCATTGTGGAAGGCCGCCACTGCACATTCCTCTTCCGCGGCGAGGCCGACGAGGTATATCTCGCGCAGCGAATTGTCGGCCTGCCTTCACGACTGCCAATGCGGAGAGTAACTGGGACCTCGTTGTGGTACGTCGTACTGAAGGTGCCCAAGAGTTCGCGGATCAACTATCAGATCGAGGTCGTACGACCCGAGCACGTGGAGCGCTTCAACGATCCGTTGAATCCCAAGCTTTCACACAGTCCTTTTGGCGCGATTTCGGTGTGCTTTTCGCTTGGCTACACAGATCCAGAGTGGACCTTTCCTGACCCTGATGCGTCTCCGGGTGAGCTGACCGACCTCGTAGTGCAGAGCCGCGCGCTGGAGCGGGATTGTCAGGTGACTCTCTATCGGCCGGCCGGCTTCCATCGCAGTGCGTCGTACCCGTTACTCGTCATGCACGACGGCGGCGACTTTTTGCAGTACGCCGCAGCAAAGGCGGTATTGGACAATCTCATCCATCGCGGCGAAATCCCACCACTAGTGGCAGCTTTCCTGCACCCGAAGGATCGACTCCTCGAGTACGCCAACTCAGCGAACCACGCCCGCTTCCTCACTCAAGAACTCTTGCCGCAGCTTGAAACCGAGTTCCCATTGGTGCATAACCGATCGGGCCGCATTCTCCTTGGCGCGAGTTTTGGCGCGATCGCCTCACTGTCGACGGCATATCGGTCGCCGAGCACCTACGGATCGCTTGTCTTGATGTCAGGGTCCTTTGTGTTTGCAGATGCCGGGACCGATCACGGCGGTGGGGAAGTCTTCGACCCAGTAGTGAAGTTCGTGAACCAATACCGCAACCACCCACGTCGCGTAGCGGAACGACTTTTCGTCAGTTGCGGGTTGTACGAGCCGCTAATCATTCCGAACCGATCGATCGTGCCGATTTTCGAATCCGCGGATATGCAGGTCCGCTATGTCGAAGCCCGGGACGGTCACACGTGGGAGAACTGGCGTGACCGGCTGCGCGACGCTTTGACGTGGGTCCTGCCCGGACCAGCGGGCGTCTCCACATAAAGGCACAAGCCTTCCTAGGCGCGCGGACGCTTGCTCTGGCCGGACCAGCCGCATTCTCGGTACAGTCCGAGCCATGTGGAGGTGAGGCAGCATGGCCGATGTGGTTGGGCGGAAGAAGCCGGGTCTGTTTGCGACGCGAGACGTCTCGTCGCTGCTTACCGAGACACATGAGACCGGCCATGAGCTGAAACGGGCGGTGAGCTCCTGGCAGCTCACCGCAATGGGTGTCGGCGCGATCATCGGGACCGGCATCTTCGTGGTAATCGGTGAGGGAGCGGCAATCGCCGGCCCGGCGGTAATTCTGTCATTCGGGCTTGCGGCACTCGCATGTGTGTTCTCGGCACTTTCCTACGCCGAGCTCGCCTCCTCGATCCCGGTGTCCGGCAGCGCCTACACATACTCCTATGCCACGCTCGGGGAGATCGTGGCATGGATTATCGGCTGGGATTTGATTTTGGAGTACGGCGTTTCCGTCGCGGCAGTCGCCGTTGGCTGGGGCGGCAATTTCAACGAGTTCCTCCGCAACACATTCGGCGTCGCGCTTCCCGATGCGATCGCGAGATCGCCTTCGGATGGCGGGGTATTCAACCTGCCGGCGGTGATCGTGGTACTCGGCATTACCTGGCTCTTGGTTATCGGCGTACGCGAAAGCGCTCAAGCAAACCTCATCATGGTGATCATCAAGATCGCCGTGCTGCTGTTCTTCATCGTCGCCGCTGCTACCGCGATCAATACTGACAACTTCACACCTTTTGCGCCGGCAGGTTGGGACGGCGTGGTGAGCGCTGCGGCAATCATCTTCTTTGCCTACATCGGCTTCGACGCGGTTTCGACCGGGAGCGAGGAGGCCAAGGATCCCAAGAAGGATCTCCCACTGGCAATCATCGGTTCACTCATCATCGCGACGGTGTTCTACATCCTGGTATCTCTCGGCGCGACCGGCCTGCTCCCCGCTAACCAGCTAGCCGAAAGTGATGCCCCATTGGCACGTGCCCTGGGCGAGGGAGCCGGACTGAACTGGGCCGCCGCAATCCTCGCGGCCGGTGCAGTTATCGCCATCACCAGTGTGATGCTTGTGATCCTTTACGGGCAGACCCGAATCTTCTTCGCCATGTGCCGTGACGGGTTGCTGCCCGAGCGCTTGGCCGACGTTCATCCGCGATACGGCACGCCCGCCAAGCTGACTATCGGACTTGGCGTGCTGATTGCGATCCTGGCAGCCCTGGTGCCGCTCTCGGAGATCGTCAAACTGGTCAACATCGGAACCTTGTTTGCGTTCATCCTGGTCAACATCGGGGTCATCGTTCTTCGGTACACCAGGCCAGAGATGCCGCGACCGTTCAAGGTGCCGCTGTCTCCGGTGCTGCCCATTCTGGGCATTGCCTTCGCCGTTTACCTGATGACCGACTTACCACTCGCGACCTGGATTCGGTTCGTTATCTGGCTTGCTATCGGTGCCGTCATTTATGCGGCCTACGGCTATCGCAACTCGCGCGTACGGATGGTGCACGGCCAGTACGGCATCGTTCCCGCCGAAGACCACCCCCACCGGCACGACCACGAAGACACCACGTGAGGGGTGAACAGAGCCGGTGACGACCCAAGCCAGCGCAACCGAATCTGCGGTCATGCGGCACCCACTCGGCAGCTATCTGCTGCTCGCATTTGTCATCGCGTGGTTATTTTGGGTACCGCTTGCCTGGCTGCTACGCGAAGGCACCGCTGCACCCGGCTCTGCACTTGCCATCGCCCTGCAAACACTGGGTGTGACTGGGCCGCTGATTGCTGCCATCGTCGTTACCGGCCTTACGCGGGGCAGGACAGGCGTCCGGAGACTTCTTGGCGGTCTGAGGCGGTGGCGCGTGGGGCCGTTGTGGTACGCGGCAGCTTGTCTGGTGGTTCCGGTTCTCACCGTGATCGGCGTTGCGGTCCGGGCCGCGCTCGGCGTAGGCGTGGGCGTTCCGGAAGGATCGGCCTTGGCTACAAGACTTGCCGACACTGGATGGATCGGCATCGTCTTAACCTTTCCGTTGGTCCTGCTGTGGCAATGCTTCGGCAGTCCGCTGCTCGAAGAGCCAGGCTGGCGCGGCTTCGCCGTACCGCACATGCAAAGACAGTTGCCGGCGGCATGGGCCGCGCTTCTAGTCGGGGCAATCTGGGCACTCTGGCATCTGCCGATCTACTTCGCCCTCGATGAGAATCTCGCCCTGTCCCTAGCACTGATCACGATGCACGGATTTTTCCTCGGCTGGCTGTATATCAATACGCGCAGTCTGCTAATCGCCGTCCTCGGCCATGCCTCGATCAATGTTGCCGATAACAGTCTGGCGTTGTCCGATCAGGGCGTCGTCCAGGTCGTTCTTACGCTGTTGTTGTGCCTGGCAATCTTGGCGTTCTTTCGGGTAAGCGATTTGCATTCCCGACTTGGCTCCCGAGCCCGGGAGGAGGACCGGAGTCCGTACCGACCTTGACTCGGCCAGTTTGACTGGCTCAGCTCCCGGACGACTGGTTGAACCGCAGCATGTTTCCCGCAGGATCACGGAAGGCGCAGTCCCGCACGCCGTACGGCTGGTTCATCGGCTCCTGTAATACCTCGGCGCCAGAGGCCTGAATCCGCTCGAAAGCGCCGTCTACGTCGTCGGTGGTGAAGATGACAGCCCGCAGCAGGCCCTTGGCAAGCAGTTGGGCGGCCGCCTCACGGTCGGCCGGCGAGGCATTCGGGGTCGCAGTTGGCGGTTCAAGCACGATGTCGATTTCCGGCTGCAACGGCGGGCCGACTGTCACCCAGCGCATGCCCTCGAACGAGACGTCGTTGCGCACCTCGAGACCCAGCGCGTCGCGGTAGAACGCGAGCGCTTTGTCATGGTCGTCGACGGCGATGAAGCAGTGGGAAAGTTTGAGATCCATGCGGGTCAGGTTACGGGCCCGGGCAGCTGGCTAGCTTCTCCGTTCCTGACCGGTCTGGTGAGGATCTTGGCGAAGCACGCCGGGATGGCTGCGCCGGCGTCGTGGCGGCGGGCCCGGTACGCGCTCGGGCTTTCCCCGACAAGTTCGGTGAACCGGGTGCTGAACGAGCCCAGCGAGGTACACCCCACGGCCATGCACACCTCGGTCACCGTCAGGTCGCCCCGTCGCAGCAGCGCCTTGGCGCGCTCGATTCGTCGGGTCATCAGGTAGCTGTACGGTGTCTCGCCGAACGCGGACCGGAAGCTGCGGGAGAAGTGGCCAGGAGACATCAACGCGGCGCGCGCCAGCGCCGGGACGTCGAGCGGCTCAGCATAATCGCGGTCGATTGTGTCCCGTGCCCGGCGCAGCCGGACGAGGTCCAGCGGATCCACTTGGCCAGCATGCCATGAATGCTGCCCGTACACGACAGCCTCAGCCGGCGACCCTAGGCGGGCAGCACGACCACGTGGCGCTCGGGCTCTTCGCCTTCCGACTCACTGGTCAGTCCGGCAGCCGCCACCGCATCGTGCACCACTTTGCGCTCGAACGGGTTCATGGGCGCTAGCGGCACCGGCTCCTGCGACTCCCTCGCCTCGCCCACCGCATCGGCGGCCAGTGCCATCAACTCCTTACGGCGCTGCTCGCGGTATCCGGCTATGTCCAACATCAGCCGGCTGCGCTCCCCGGTCTCACTCATGACCGCAAGTCGGGTGAGCTCTTGTAGCGCGTCGAGGACCTGACCCTGCGCACCGACCAGAACGGTGGATTCGCTGACGATCGAGACATGGGCTCGGTCACCCTCGATGTAGGTGTCGATATCGCCGTCCAGATCAGCGATGTCGAGCAGCTCCTCGAGGTAGTCAGCGGCAATCTCACCCTCAATCTCCAGCGGGCTTTCGGCCCCGGCGCTGAGATCGCTTGACTCCGCCAAGTCGGCATCGTCAGCTGAATCACGATCAGCCTGCGGCTCGTCGGCCACCTGATCCCCCCACTCGGGTCAATTCCGTAAATCTGGTCGAATTTCAGCGTTTACGCTGTGCGCGCGTTTGCTTCTTTGGCTGGGGCCTTTTTGGCTGGGGCCGGGGTTGTTGCCGGACCACCTTGCTGACCTTTTGGCCATTGGTGCTGCTCGGACCCGCTACCTCGGGCGCCGGTTCCGGATCGGCAACCGCAGTCAAGGCAACATCGGCCTTGCCCTTTGCCTTGCGACGCGCCTCCCAAGCGTCGTACGCCGGCGTCCCAGGTGCGGGATTGCGGCGAATCACATAGAACTGCTGGCCCATGGTCCACAGGTTGGAGGTGAACCAGTAGATCAAGACACCGACCGGGAAGTTGATACCGCCGACGGCAAACACCAGCGGGAAGACGTACAGCATGATCTTCTGCTGTTGCGCGAACGGTCCGGTCAGTGCGTCGGGCGGCATGTTCTTGCGCATCAGCTGCAACTGCGTGATGAACAAGGTGATGGTCATCGCGAGGATCAGCACCAACGTCACGACGTGCACGCTGGTGATGCCGTTGGCGAAGCCAACCTTCAAGAAGGTGTCGGAGATCCGCGCGCCGAAAATCGTGGCCTGGTTGAGTGAATTCAACAGCTCCGGGTTGACCACGAGCCAGTGGCCGCGGGGAATACCGCGCGCGGCGCCGTCAAGCACCCGAAACAGCGCCAGGAAGATTGGCAGCTGCAGCAGCAACGGCAGACACGACGCCAGAGGGTTGGCGTTGTTCTCCCGGTAGAGCTTCATCGTCTCCTGACCGAGCTTTTCTCGGTCATGGCCATGCTTCTTCTGCAGCTCGCGAACCTTGGGCTGCAGCAGCTGCATGTTGCGTGACGACTTGATCTGCTTGACGAACAGTGGGATCAGCGCGATCCGGATCACCACTGTCAAGAACATGATGGAGAACGCCCAGGTCCAGCCGTTGTCGGGACCGAAAATGGGCGAAAAGAGGGAGTGAGCCAGCACGAGGATGCCGGACACCACCCAATAGAGCGGCTGCATGATCGCACTGCCGATGGCGATGAAGGGATCCCATATCGACATCGGAAGCAGCAGTAGTTCCATCAGCTCACACCTCGTTGTGACGCCAACCGGGCCGGGTTGTCAACGCCGTCACCCATTGTTCCTGCCGTTAGCGCTTGCTCCCGCATCTCTTCGTCAAATTCAGGGGTTCCCGGTACGGGGTCGTACCCACCCCGCGCCCAAGGATGGCACCGCAGCAGCCGTCGCATCGCGAGCCAGCTGCCGCGAGCGGCTCCATGTACCTCGACAGCGCGGAGGGCGTACGCCGAACAACTGGGGTAATACCGGCACACGTTGCCGTACAGCGGGCTGATTAACAGCCGGTACAGCTTGAGCAGACCAATCAACAGGTACTTCATCGGATACCGCGCTCCGTCGGCGGCGACACCCTCAGCCGAGACATCGCCTCATGCCAGGCGGATTCGAAATCTGCAGGGAGCTCTGTGGGGCTAGTTGCCGCTCGCGGCAGCGCGCGTACCACAATTCCTATTCCGTCGGCACTTATTCTGTCGGCGGGGATGTGAGCAGCAGCCAGATGTCGCAACCGCCGCTTGACCCGATTGCGGGTGACGGCATTTCCGACAGCACCGCTGACCACCAAGCCGACGCGCGGCCCGTCACCGAGGTGCCCCTCATCGAGGCGCCCGTCATCGAGGCGCCCAGCATGGACCACCAGCGTCGGACGACTCACGCGCAGTCCGCGCCTGGTCGTTCGCCGAAAGTCCTTCGAGCGGCGCATTCTCAATGATCGGGGCAACATACGCTCAATCGACCACACTCAGGCGGACAGACGGGCGCGGCCCTTACGACGCCGGGCCGAAATAATCGCGCGGCCGGCGCGGGTGCGCATCCGCAAGCGGAAACCATGGGTACGGCTGCGTCGCCGATTGCTCGGCTGGAACGTGCGCTTGCTCACGGAAGAACTCCCATATCTTCGGAGTGCTCGACAAATCGGGTACGGTGCTGACACGGCACGCATCGCTGGCGGGGCGGGCAGGTGGCAGCGGCCGCTAGGTAAGCGACCTTCTAACGGTACGGGGCGCCGCCAAACCGGTCAAACTGGTGTGATCGTGCTGACGCGGGACTTGGGGGGATCGATGTTTCTAGCTGCGAGCGTCGGGAATTGCGTGTCAACGGACTCTAACGATGCGCGAGCAGCTAACAAAAAATCTGTCCAGCGGACACGCCGAACAGTATGGCTAATATCCCAGACTCGCTTGCGGACCGAGTCCTCGGTTGCTAGCGTCGCGGTTCGCCTCACAGTTTCTAGACAGCTGCACAAGGCGGCGACGAGTTGTACGCACATTTGTGCACACTCTGTGGATATCTGTGTGGAAGCAAGAGCGGTAACAATCCCCCGAGTGCCGACGCGGCAGCGCGAAGGTGCAGACAACAGCAGATCTTTGCTTCGCGTATCCGGATCGACGTCGGACGCACGAAGATTGCGGAGTCACCAGTGACCGAACCTTCTGAGAGCGCCGCCGAATCGACGAGTCTGGCCTGGGACCATCTCTACGCCTCCTCATCACCAGGCCTGCGCCGTTGGCTCACCACAGGTCAACCGGTTGCGCTGCATCAAGACATGCTGATGGTCGCGGTGCCCAATATCTTTACCCGCAACCAGTTGGAGAACCGGTTCCGTCCCGACATTGAGAGCCTGCTCTCGGGATATTTTGGCCGCAACATTCAGCTCGCTGTCATCGTGGACGAGTCGCTGAGACCGGCTGATGAATCCGACGAAGTGCCGGAGTACGACGACACGCCTGCACAGAGGGGCCGTGACCATATCGGCGAGGGCTATCGGGATAACGGCTACGGCCAGCAGCCCTTTGGTAACGAGAGCTTCGCCTCCGAGCAGCATTTTCTTTCGGAGAGCGAGCCGCAACCGCGGCGGGCGCAGCCGGCTCCTGTTGAGTCGACATATCGGGATCGCGACGTCTTTGGAGATGGGGGATTTCGCTCCCGCCGCGACAGTGACTCCCGACTCAATCCCAAGTACTCCTTCGAGACCTTCGTTATTGGCAGCTCGAACCGGTTCGCCCACGCTGCCGCGATCGCCGTCGCCGAAAACCCGGGCAAGTCGTACAACCCGCTGACGATCTACGGAGACTCAGGGCTGGGGAAGACCCACTTGCTGCACGCGCTTGGTCACTACGTACGCAACTACTTCGACCGGGTACGGGTGCGCTATGTCTCCACAGAGGAACTGACCAACGACTTCATTAACGCGATCAGCCAAAATCGCGGGGCCGACTTCCGCCGCCGGTATCGCGACGTCGACGTCTTGCTGATCGACGACATCCAGTTCCTCGAGGGCAAGGAACAAACCCAGGAAGAGTTCTTCCACACCTTTAATACGCTGCACAACGCCCAGAAGCAGATCGTGATGACCTCCGATCGGCCGCCGAAGAACCTGGAGAACCTGGAACCGCGGCTGCGCAGCCGGTTCGGCTGGGGATTGATCACCGACATCCAGCCACCGGACCTGGAGACCCGAATCGCGATCTTGCGAAAGAAGGCCGCTCAGGAGCGATTGGTCGCTGGCCCGGAAGTGCTGGAGTTTATTGCCAGCCGGATCCAAACAAACATCCGCGAGCTCGAAGGTGCCCTGATCCGGGTGACGGCCTTCGCCAGTCTGAATCGTCAGCAGGTCGACTTGGCGCTGGCCGAGATTGTGCTAAAAGATCTCATTCCCGAGGGCGGTGAGGCGCAGATCACCACGAGCATGATCATGGCCCAGACCGCGTCGTACTTCGATATCACTGTTGATGATCTCTGCGGACAGAGCCGAACACATGTGCTGGTGACTGCTCGACAGATCGCGATGTATCTATGCCGCGAGCTCACTGATCTATCACTGCCCAAGATCGGACAGCAGTTCGGCGGTCGTGATCACACAACCGTCATGCACGCTGATCGTAAGATCCGCACGCTGATGGCCGAGCGGCGCAGCGTGTTCAATCAGGTTACGGAATTGACGAACCGGATCAAGCAGCAAGCCACCGGCCGCTGAGAGCTGCGAGCGTCGGGAAATCGCGCGCCGCCATGCTGAGCCTCAGCGAGCGGAGCGAGCCAAGGACACCGCGCGAGGCGTTCTTTCCTCTGCGAGCGACGACGAAGTAGGCGGATTCCAACCGCGATTGCGCGGGCAGTTCAAAAAGTTGATCACCTGGATCGTTTTCGATCACAAGCGCCAAGACGTACCTCAGATCAAGCATTCTGAGATCTCTTGATCAATGCACACAGGTGGGGAAAACACTGTGGACAACGGTGATCTTCTCCCTTGACAGCCTGGGGATGATCAGGGGACAAGGGCGATCAGCGGCCAGGCGGTCCCAAGATCCTCCCCGTGTAATTTGTTGATCTGCACATCGGTACGCCCACTGGGGAATCGGCTCTGACTTGGCCAAAGACACGTTGTGCACAGCGTCCACAGCAGCTACGACTACGACCATGAAATACATAAGGTGAAGAGGGTCTAAGTCAGCATGGCTGAGCCCTGTGAAAACACCGCACATAGAAGGAGGAATCGGTGAGCTTCCTGCGGAAGTGGTTCGGCCGTGAGGAACCAGAGGATGTTCCGATCGCCGTCGATGTGGAAACCCGGAAGAAGCAGCTCCTTCGCCTGGAACGTGCCCTTGAGGCACTGGCCGAAGAGATGCGTACCGATCACACCATGAACGATCCGGCATGGCGGGAACGGGTCAACGAGTACAACCGGCTAGCCGGTCAGGCTTACGACCTGCGGCGGAGTGACATTACGCGGGAGCAGCTGCTGGACCTGGTGTTCGAGGTTCGGCCGTTGTTCACTGGGCCGATTCCGGAGGGAATGGAGAAGTGTGGCCCGCTTCAGGCTGAGGTAATGGCGGCAGCCGAGGATCTCCGTGAGCTGTTGCCGGGGGAAAAGGATTCGAAGTAGTCCCATGGGAGCACGTGCCTGCTGAGCCCATCCGTCGTATCATCACCGTGCCCAGCTAGCCGGATACAGGGCTGAGGGCATCTAGGAGGTAGCGTGAAAATCCGACTCGAGCGTGACGTCTTGGCTGAAGCCGTGCAATGGGCCGCGCGCAGCCTCCCGCTACGCCCGAGCGTGCCGATTTTGGCCGGTCTGCTCGTACGCGCCGACGCCGAGGGCGTCACGTTCTCCAGTTTCGACTACGAGACATCTGCTCAGATCCAGGTCGCTGCGGCAGTCGCTGACGAGGGTCAAGCGCTGGTCTCGGGAAGGCTGCTCGCCGACATCTCGCGAAGCCTGCCAGGCAAGCCGGTCGACATCACAGCCGACGACACGAAGGTGGAGCTGATCTGCGGCAGCGCCCGATTCACCTTGCAAACACTGCCGGTTGCCGACTATCCGTCTCTGCCGTCGATGCCCGAGGCCACCGGCGCGGTGCCGAGCGCGGCGTTCGCCCAAGCGGTCAGCCAGGTCGTGGTCGCTGCCGGCCGGGATGAGCTGCTGCCTGTTTTTACCGGCGTACGCGTTGAGATCGACGATGAGACCATCTCGCTGCTGGCCACTGACCGGTATCGGATGGCACTGAAGGAACTGACCTGGAACCCGAGCAAACCGCAGATCTCGGCGACTGCGCTGGTTCCGGCAAGGGTGTTGAGTGAGACCTCGCGATCCATGACCGCCGGCGAAGAAGTGACGCTGAGTTTGTCTGATGGAGGCGCCGGCGATGGGATCATCGGATTTGAAGGTCACGGTCCGGCGGGGGAGCGGCAGACCACTACCCGCCTGCTGGACGGCGAGTTCCCCAAGGTTCGGCACATCATGGACACGCCGGCGGTAATGAACGTGCGAGTGAGCACCAACGATGCGATCGCAGCAGCAAAGCGCGTCGCTCTGGTCGCTGAGCGCAACACCTCTCTGCGAATGCTGATGGGTGACGGCTTTGTCACCCTAGAAGCAGCCACTGGGGATCAAGCCCAGGCATCAGAAGCCATCGAAGCGACCATTGATCAACCCAGCGGCGGGGACCCGGCGGTGACGGCAGCCGGCTTCAATCCGACGTACCTTTTGGATGGTCTGGGCGCCTTTGACACTCCATATGTGAACTTCGCATTCACGGCGCCGAGCAAGCCCTGCCAGCTCACTGGTCTGGCAACACTTGACGGCAATCCGCTGACCGATTACCGCCACGTGATCATGCTCATGCGACTGCCCAGTTGATTGCTCCACTCGCTGGCGCTCGCTCCGCGCGTATCGCGCTTTTGTAGCGATCCGGTGCCTGCTCATCGCCCTGGTTGTGTGCGTCCCGCGTCGGACCTATCGTGCGCTGATCAACCTCTGTTATGTTGA
>JBKPEY010000463.1:0-4717 GCA_046744405.1 Actinomycetota bacterium | reverse complement strand
GGCTACTATGTGCACCGCTCACCCACCGGCTATACCTACCTGGTCACCAACCAAGGCACCCTCGCCCTCGGCCGCACCCCATTCAGCGCTGCCATCTGGGAAGCCGCCACGCCCAAGTCAGCCGCCGCCTAGGCACGCGCGCCCACTCAGATTGCCAGTGGCCGAAATCATATGGTCCCCGACTATTCAGCCTCACAGACCACGCGTAGGTTGTGCGCATGACGGATACGCCCACCGTTGAGCCCCAAAAGGACATGGACACCGTTGAGCCCCAAAAGGCTGATTCCCTGAGCATTCGCGACAACCGTACGGGCCAGGAGTACGAGATCGCGATCGCAGACGGAACGATCCACGCTACCGACCTCAGGCAGATCACGGTTGACGGCGGACCAGGGCTGGCGAGCTACGATCCCGGGTTCCTGAACACTGCTTCTTGCCGCAGCGCCATTACCTATATCGATGGCGACGAGGGCATTCTGGAGTATCGCGGCTATCCCATCGAGCAGCTGGCCGAGCACTCGACATTTTTAGAGGTCGCCTACCTCTTGTTGCACGGCGAATTGCCGACCCAGGCTCAGCTTGACGATTGGGTGCATAGCATCACCTACCACACGTTCATCCACGAAAATCTCAAGCAATTCATCGAAGGATTCCGCTACAACGCGCATCCGATGGGAATGCTGATGGCGACGGTCAGTGCACTGTCGACGTTCTATCCGGAGGCAAGCAAGATCGGCGATCCGGAGAATCGGATGCTGCAGATCACCCGGCTGATCGCCAAGATGCCCACCCTCGGAGCGTTCGCCTTCCGCCATCAGCTGGGCAAGCCGTACGTCTATCCGGACAACCGGTTGTCCTACACCGCGAACTTCTTGGCCATGTTGTTCAAGATGAGTGAGCCGACCTATGTGGCCGACGAGCGCCTCGTGCATGCGCTGGAGGTGCTGTTCATTCTCCATGCCGATCATGAGCAGAACTGCTCCACTAACGCCGTGCGCTCGGTGGGCAGCTCACAGGTCGATCCCTATTCGGCCGTTGCGGCGGGTGTCGCCGCGCTCTATGGACCACTCCACGGTGGGGCCAATGAGGCGGTACTAGCGATGTTGAAGCGCATCGGCAGCACCGACAACATCGGTGATTTCATTGCTGGGGTCAAGGAAGGCAAGGATAAGCTGATGGGCTTTGGCCACCGGGTCTACAAGAACTACGACCCACGAGCCAAGATCATCAAGAAGGCCTGTGACGATGTCTTCGAGGTCACCGGAGTCAATCCGCTGCTGAAGATCGCCCAGGAGCTGGAAAAGATCGCGTTAGAGGATGAGTACTTCATCAAGCGGAAGTTGTACCCCAATGTCGACTTCTACTCCGGGCTGATCTATGAGGCACTGCAGTTCCCCGCTGAGATGTTCACCGTGTTGTTTGCCATCGGTCGTACGCCGGGCTGGCTCGCACAGTGGTCAGAGCTCGTCCAAGACAAGGAGCAGAAGATCGCGCGGCCGAAGCAGATCTACACCGGCATGCGGACCAGGGACTTCGTACCGATGAGTGATCGCTGACGCCTACGGCCTCAGCCGCCAGCTGCGGACATGCTCCCATCGCATGTCCCGCCACCAACTCCCAGTCCAGGTGTTGTGAGCAAAGCGATAGAGCGTGACCGTGTCGGCGAGAAATGAGGCCGGCGCGATGATGCCAAGGTCGTTCAGATAATCCTCAACCTCTTCGCGCAGGTCGGCACGAATGCGTAGCTCATGGGAGACCAACGAGATATGAGGCATCCAGCCATCGGGCTCGTAGAGGTCGGGCGGCAGACTGCCGCTTTGGCCGAGCAAGGGTCGAACGACCGAATCGACCGCGCCAGCAAGATCGTTGAGCCGACGGTTGGGGGCGCCGTCCAGCGCCGAGACGTCGTAGGCGAGCGCGGAGTCTCCAAGTCGCCGGACGCCAAGGTTCTGCACCGTAAACCGGGGTGCTCTGCGCAGCACGAACCCGATGAGCTGGATCAACTCCGCTAGCGGCACAACGACCGGCAGGCTGCCTGCCAGAGTGACGTGGGGAGGGAACGCGCTTGCCGAGATCAGTCCGTATTGAGCTCGCAACTGACTGGTGATCTGAGTGACAGCTGCACACGTCTTGGGGTCCGGCCTCAGAAACACCCCAAAGCGGAACTGGTTTTCCACCAGTGTTCGTCCTCTCATTCCGCACGACACGGCCGGCCAGCAAGCTTGGCGTATCTGAGCACACCGTAGCTAAAGCCAAGACACCCCAGCAATGAAACCCGCCGAAGTGTTCTCCTCGATTGCTGTCGACGATCTTGGAAGCGATACTGGCCCCGACTCTTGATCATGATCATGGGTGTCGGTCTGCATCACACCAGTTAGGGTTAGCGTTGGGCCGATGAGCGTTGATATCAGGCCCGCGACGATAGCGCGGTTCGACGATGTTGCCACCATGCTCGGGCCCAAAAACCCCGATTCTTCGGTGTGCTGGTGTCTTAGTCACCGGCTCGACTCCAAGACCAACCGGGCGCTCACTGGTCGGGCTCGGGCTGACTATGTCAAGGAGCTTTGCAGCCGTTCGGTCGCACCCGGTGTGCTCGCCTATGACGACGTCGATGTGGTCGGCTGGGCCGCCGTCGCGCCCCGGTCGGACCTGCCTTTCGAACGGTCAACCAAGATTCCCCATGTCGATGAGCTGCCGGTCTGGTCGGTGTGGTGTATCCGGGTGCGCCCCGGCCACCGTGGCAAAGGGATCTCGCACGCACTTCTTGAGGGAGCTGTCGGGTACGCGAAATCAAAAGGTGCACCAGCGATCGAGGGCTACCCGGTAGACAATCGGGGCAAAAAGGTGGACCTCACGATGGCCTACGTGGGCACGCGCAAGCTTTTCGAGGGCGCCGGCTTCGTCAAGGCTGCGAACACCGACTCAGTCTCCGCTGGGTTCCCACGCGTGCTTATGCGGCTGGACCTGCGCTGAGCGGCAGCTCCGCACAACTGCCCGTCCAGCTACTTATCGATCACTGGTCAGCGCGCCCGCTCGACCCTCGCCTCGTCCCAGACTGGTTCCGTTGACTCATAAACGCTGCCGTCGGCACCGAAGATCAAGAACCTGTCGAAGCTACGAGCAAACCACCGGTCATGAGTGACGGCGATAACCGTGCCCTCGAAGGAGTCAAGCCCTTGCTCCAGCGCCTCGGCGGACTCTAAGTCCAAATTGTCAGTCGGCTCGTCGAGGACCAACAGCGTGGCACCGCTCAGCTCCAGCAGCAGAATTTGGAGACGCGCTTGTTGCCCGCCCGACAATGATTCGAATCGCTGCTCGGCTGCCTTGGCCAGTTCATAACGATCCAGCTTGCGAGATGCTTCCTCTCGCCCCATCCCGGCCCGATGATCATCACCGCGATGCAAGATCTCCAACAAGGTGCGGCCAAGGAGCTCGGGATGATGATGGGTCTGCGCGAACCACCCCGGTCGTACTCGGGCACCAAGTTTCGCCTTGCCGGTATGGGGAACCCGCGGGATGTCAAGATCACCAACGGGCTGGTGCTCCCGACCGGGATCAGAGCCGCCACGCGCCAGTAGGCGTAAAAAATGAGACTTGCCGGAGCCGTTCGAGCCCAAGACCGCAACCCGATCACCGAACCAGATCTCGGTGTCGAAGGGCCTCATTAGACCAACCAGCTCGAGATTTTCGATCATCACTGCCCGCTTGCCGGTACGCCCGCCACTCAGCCGCATGGATACCCGTTGCTCGAGGGGCACTGCTTGCGGTGGTCCAGCCTCCTCGAACTTGGCCAGCCGGGTCTGAGCGGCTTGGTAGCGAGAAGCCATTCCTGAGTTGTATGCGGCTTTGTTCTTGTACAACATCACAAGCTCTCGCAGCTTTTGATGCTCCTCGTCCCAGCGCCGCCGCAGCTCCTCAAGTCGGTCGAACCGCTCCCGACGCGCCGCCGAAAGTGTCGCGAAGCCCGATCCGTGGATCCATACCGAATTGCCGGCAGCTCCCAGTTCCAACACTGCAATGGTTTTCGCGGTCTGTGCCAGCAGCTCACGGTCGTGACTCACCAGCAGCACTGACTTCTGGGTGCTCTGAAGCTGATTCTCGAGCCAACGCTTGGCCGGCACATCCAAAAAGTTGTCCGGCTCGTCAAGAAGCAAGACCTCATCCGGACCTCGAAGCAACGCCTCCAGCGCCAGCCGCTTTTGTTCCCCACCGGACAGCGTGCTGATCTCCCGCCACTTGACCTGGTCGTAAGTGACCCCGAGGGCCGACGTGCAGCAGGCATCGAAGATCACTTCAGCGTCGTAACCACCCGCATCCGCGTAGTCGACGAGGGCTTGCGCGTAACGGAGCTGGGTTTGTTCGCTGTCGTCTTCCATCAACTGCAGCTCCAGCCGGTCCAGCTCGGCCACGGCCTGACGCAAGGCAGGCGGCGAGAGCGAGAACAGCAGATCTCGTACGGTTGAGGAATCTCGAATGCTGCCGATGAACTGCCGCATAATGCCTAAACCGCCGCTTCGCGACACCGATCCTGTGGTCGGTGTCAGATCACCGGCGATGATCTTGAGCAGTGTGGTTTTGCCGGAGCCGTTGGGACCGACCAGAGCGACGATGGAACCCTCACCAACACGGAAGGACACGTCATCAAGCAGCACCCGCCCGTCTGGCAGATGATAGCTCACACCTGCGAGATCGACATGTCCCATGGTCGGCCATGCTA
>JBKPEY010000612.1:0-6456 GCA_046744405.1 Actinomycetota bacterium | reverse complement strand
GGAATCATCGTCGCCGGTCTCGGCGTTCTCAACGACGTAACGATCACCCAGGCGTCCGCAGTCTGGGAGCTCGCCGATCAGGGCACGAGCCGGAAGCACTTGTTTTCTCGGGCCATGCGGATCGGTCGTGATCACATTGCTTCCACCGTCTACACCATCGCCTTTGCCACAGCTGGCACCTCACTAGGCGTGTTCTTGTTGATCAAGATCAATAATCGGCCGCTGCTCGATGTGCTGATGACTGAGCGGTTTGCGGCCGAATTATTGGGCATCCTGATCGGCTCCATCGGGCTCGTCCTGGCGGTGCCGCTGACGACGGCGGTCGGCGTTGCCGTCGTACGCGCCAGCGGAACCGGCCAGGGTCCCATTCGAAGAGGCGGCGCGGCTCGGACCGGTGAGGTGATCTCGACTCAGCGGCCGGCGGCGGGCAAAGAACCTCCGCCACCGAAGGAGCCGGAACGACCGCAGGCCACGACACCGCCAGCACACGAGCCCACCACCGTTGAGCTGTCCTCGGCAAACGGCCGACCCCTTCAGCCAGCCGCGTCGACTGGCAGTGAGCCGGCTGCGCCGGAGGGTCAGGGCAAGCGTCGCTGGTCCCGGCGACATGCCGATGACGATTTCGGCGACTTCACCTATCTTCACGATCCAGACGAGACTGACCCTGGACTGCCCGGATCCCAGGGCCGGCGGGCGCTGTAGCTGACTACTCGGGTCTCCTGTCAACATCCCACGCAGCGTGGGATATTGACGCTGTGCATGGCGTGCATGCCAGGTACAGCGTGAGCAAGCTGGGTACAGCTCGGCGCGCGGATAAACGCGGGTACCGAGTCGCGCGATCCGGAGGTACGGCGCCCAGACGGTCACTTTCATTTGAGCTCAAGTTCACTTTAAGTTGAATACTGAACTCATGCCTCATGCACTGATCACAGGTGCCTCCCTCGGGCTGGGACGCGCCTTGGCCTTCGAGCTGGCCCGTCGCGGCTGGGATCTGACCATCGACGCCCGGCACGCCGAGCCGCTGGCGAGTACGGCCGGGGCTCTCGCAGAGCTCACATCAGTGCGCGCCATTGTCGGCGACGTCGGTGACCCTCAGCATCGCCAGGAATTGGTAGCTGCCGTAGCCGGGGTAGGAAAGCTGGACCTCGTGGTCAACAATGCAAGTGATCTTGGTGGATCGCCACTGCCGAAGCTTCGTGATCTCGAGCCGAACGCGTACGAGCAACTGCTGCGCACAAATGTTGTCGCGCCACAGCAGTTGATACGTACAGTGCTGCCTTATCTGCAACCACCGGCAGTGATCATCAATGTCTCATCCGACGCCGGAGTCGATCACTATGAAACGTGGGGTGGTTACGGGTCGAGCAAGGCGGCTCTCGATCACCAGACGCTTACCTGGGCGGCCGAAGAGCCTGACTTCACCTGGTACAGCCTGGACCCGGGCGACATGCGAACCGCCATGCACCAAGCCGCATTCCCGGGGGAGGACATCACCGATCGGCCCGAGCCGGAAACCGTGGCGCCGATTGTCGCAGCGCTCATCAGCTCTGGGCTGCCGAGCGGTCGCTATCGCGCCGCTGACCTCGCCACAACGCTGCTGGAAGAGACGCGGTCTTAGATGAGCACCATGCTGGCCGTGCGGCCGTACACGCACTTCTCCTCTCCCGAGGACCGTACGGCCACCGAGCCGCCCGAAGTGCGCGGACTACGGCGCGATGGTGTACGGCTGATGATCGCAACTCCGGCCGGTATCCAGCACACGATCTTCAACCGTCTCGCTGATCACCTCAAGGCCGGTGATGTCTTAGTGGTCAACACGTCAGCGACAGTGCCCGGTCAGCTGAATGGCAACCGCGACGGCTCAGCTGTTCTCGTGCATGTCGCGGGCCCGCTTCCCGACGGCAGTCGGGTTGTGGAGTTACGCAGTGCGCCGGATGCTACGAGCCCAATTCTGGACGGCCGGGTCGGGGAGCGGATCGCACTCCCGGCCAGCGGCGTCCTCGAGCTTATTGCGGCATATCCGAAGCCAGACTCGTCACCAACTGGCCTCGGAGATCGGCTCTGGCGTGCCCGGATCCGGGTGGCCCAAAGCGTCTCGGACTATCTGCGAGAGCGAGCGCGCCCGATCAGCTACGGCTACCTCAATGCCTGCTTCCCGATTTCGGCCTATCAAACGATCTTCGCCCTGCACCCCGGGAGCGCCGAGATGCCAAGCGCTGGTCGGCCGTTCAGCGCTGAGCTGGTGACCCGGCTGGTGGCCCAAGGGGTGATCTTCGCACCCGTCACTTTGCACACCGGTTTGTCGTCGCAGGATGCGGGCGAGGCTCCGCAGCCAGAATGGTTCGAGGTAAGCGACACCACAGCCGATCTGGTCAATTCGGGCCGAGCACGAGGTGGCCGAGTGATCGCAGTTGGTACCACGGCAACCCGAGCGATTGAGTCAGCAGCTCAACCCGACAGGAGTGTCACACCTGGGTCGGGATGGACCGACTTAGTGATCTCTCCAAACCGACCGGTCCGCGTCGTCGACGGGCTGATCACCGGGTGGCACAACCCCGAGGCCTCACACTTGCTGCTGGTCGAATCTGTAGCCGGAACCGAGCTAACCCAGCGTGCTTACGATGCTGCTGTTGCCGAACGGTACCTATGGCATGAGTTCGGCGACTCTTGCCTGCTACTCAATGCGACCTGAGCTGATCCGCCCGCACAACAGTTAACGCTCTGGTAAACGAGACTGTGAGTAGGCTCCGCCTTATGGCGGACGTGCTTTCCAATTACCGGGCAGGCGACGCTTTCGACGAGATGATCGATGCGGAAGGCAGCGTCCGGCCGTCGTACCAGGCCGTCTACTCCGCCCTATCCAGGTCTACCTCTGACGACCTCCGAGTAATCGCAGAATCCCTCGCCAACAACTACACCCAGGCCGGTGTGACGTTCGACGTGGGAGGTGTGGAACGACCGTTCCCGCTCGATCTCGTGCCGCGGGTGATCGCCTCACCGGAGTGGGAGATCATCGAGGCCGGCGTCGCCCAGCGGGTGCGAGCGCTCGAGGCGTTTCTCTCCGACATCTATTCGGATGCACGAGTCATCTCCGATGGAGTCATTCCCAGCCAGCTGATCACCTCATCGACGCATTTCCATCGCGCCGTGTGGGGCATCCAGCCAGGCAACGGCGTACGGATCCACGTTGCCGGAGTTGATCTGATCCGCAACCCGGTCGGCGATGTTCGTGTCCTCGAGGACAACGTCCGGGTACCGAGCGGGGTTTCCTACGTGATGACCAACCGCAACGCCATGATCACCGCCATGCCGGAGGCCTTCGCCAACCAGCGGATCCGTCCGGTCACCGGCTACCCAACCCGGTTGCTTACCGCACTACGCAAGGCAGCACCGTCCGGTGTTGAGGAGCCAACTGTTGTAGTCCTGACCCCCGGCGTCTACAACTCTGCCTACTTCGAGCACACATTGCTGGCCCGCACCATGGGCGTCGAGCTGGTAGAGGGCCGTGATCTTGAATGCTGGCGCGGCAAGGTCTTCATGCGTACTACGGCTGGGCTGCAGCGAGTCGATGTGATCTACCGCCGGGTGGACGACGAATTCCTGGATCCAGTGCACTTCCGCAGTGACTCCATGCTCGGCGTGCCGGGTTTGGTGAACGCGGTACGTACCGGCGGGGTCACCTTGGCCAATGCCATCGGCAACGGGGTGGCAGATGACAAGTTGATCTATACCTACGTTCCTGACTTGATCAAGTACTACTTGCGGGATGAGCCGATTCTGCCCAATGTCGATACCTGGCGCCTGGAGGAAGATCAGGCCCGCGAGGAAGTGCTAGACCGTCTCGAGGAGCTGGTGGTCAAGCCGGTGGATGGCTCCGGTGGCAAGGGTATTGTGATCGGCCCACGTGCGACGAAGGCGGAGCTGGAGGCACTGCGCCATCGAGTGAGCGAAGACCCGCGCGGCTGGATCGCCCAGCCGGTCGTGCAGCTGTCCACGGTGCCAACGCTGATCGAGGACTGCCTGCAGCCACGGCATGTCGATCTTCGACCGTTCGCTGTCAACAATGGTGAGGACATCTGGGTCCTCCCTGGCGGACTTACCCGGGTCGCACTGCCGGAAGGTGAGCTGGTTGTCAACAGCAGCCAGGGCGGCGGCAGCAAGGACACCTGGGTGCTGAGTCCTCCGCCGCACCGATCCTCGGCCAGCCGTCGGGGTGGCGGCGAGCAACGTGAGGAGGCTGATGATCAGCCGAAACCGACGACCGAGGTACCGCTAACGGTCGCCACGGTTCCTCTCACGGTGATGCCCAATGTGGTCGAAACTCAACGACAGCAACAAGATCAACAACAGCAGGCCCAGCCGCGGAGCTCGGGATGCTGAGCCGTATTGCGGAGTCGATGTTCTGGATCGGTCGTTATGTCGAGCGAGCCGAAGACACCGCGCGTTTGCTGCAAACCCACTTGCGATTGATCATCGAGGAAACGGCGGCCCATGAGGTGGTTGCCTGCCGCAACCTGTTGGCGCTGATGAGTGTTGATCATGTCGAGGATCCAACACTGACAGATGTCTTACGAGTTCTTGGCTACGACCCGTCGGAACCGACGTCGATCTACTTCAGTTACGCCTCGGCACGAGACAACGCGCGCCGGGCCCGTGAAGTGATTCCGCTTGATCTTTGGGAGTGTGTCAATACCACCTGGCATCAGCTCCCAACTACGCCGTTCGGACCAAGCGGCGCGCATGTGTTCTTGAACTGGGCCCGGGAACGTAGCGCGATGTTCGCCGGTATCTCTCGCGGCATCATGGTCCGCGACGACGGCTGGCAATTCATGTCCATGGGTCGATCTCTGGAGCAGGCTGACATGACCTCGCGGCTGGTGGCATCGGCCTCGCTGACTCATGGCAGCACACAGTGGCCGGCTGTGCTGCGGGGTTGTGGCGGGCACGATGCTTTCCTGCGGACCTATCGCGGCCTATACACCGAGCGGGAGGCGGCGGAGTTCTTGGTTGTGGACGCGCGTTTTCCACGATCGATCATGCACGGGTTGATTGCTGCGGCCGACAGCCTGCAACGCGTGGCTCAGAACAACCCGCTGACTGCGCGTCATGCCGAACCAGCGCTGCGTTCTCTCGGTCAGCTGCGGGCTCGACTGGAGTACGCCGATCTGGACGATCTCATCGCCGACCTCAACCATGAGATGTCTGTCGTGCAAGACATCTGTGCCCAGGTCACAATCGCCGTCTCGACAAGCTACTTTGCCGCCGAGGAGCCGCCCGCCTGGACTACCGAAGGGACGCGCTGAAATGCGGCTGAGTATTGATCATCAAACCGGATTCCGGTACGCCACTCGAGTCAAGTCCTCCTATAACGAGGCGCGCATGACTCCGGCGGTAACTGATCATCAGACTGTCTGGAGCAGCCGGGTCACGATCGAGCCTGCCGCGTGGAGCTTCGGCTATACCGACTACTGGGGGACCGCGGTCACGACGTTCGAGGTGCACGAGCCGCATCAGCGGCTCACCGTACACGCCCAAGGCGTCGTCGAGACGCACGGAGATGAGCTTGCTTGGGATGTTGATCGACGCGTTGCACCCAACGATCTTGGCTGGGCAGCGTTACAGGATCGCGCAGTTGTCGACAGCATGACTGAGTTCCTCACGGTGAATGAGCGAACCGAGCCGCCAGAGGAACTGGCGAGCTTGGCCGCGGACACGACGTCACAGCCGGCCCGGCTGGCGGCCATGGACGTGTGCTCGCTGATTTCTGATCATTTGAGCTATGAGCGCGGTTCCACCAAGGTCACGAGCACCGCCGCCGAGGTCTGGGAGCTACGCCGTGGTGTCTGCCAGGACTACAGCCATCTCGCCCTGGGAGCCTTGCGTTCCATTGGCCTGCCGGCTCGCTACGTCTCCGGATACCTGCATCCGGGCAGCGGGGAGGCGAACAAGACAGTGGAAGGGGAGAGTCACTCCTGGATCGAGTGGTGGTGCGGGAGTTGGGTGGCTTACGACCCGACGTTGTGCCGTCGGCTTACCGACGGCTACGTCCGGGTAGGCCACGGCCGCGACTATGGCGATGTCGCTCCGTTACGCGGCACCTACTCCGGCGGTCGCTCGGAGATGTTCGTCACTGTGGAGATGACCGAGCTGGGTTGAACAGGAGTCCTGCCTATGACCGCGTTGCTCCAAACTCAGCGCGATAGGAACGTCGCGGCGTACTTAGTCGGACTCCTCGTCTCAGCGGGCCTCGCGCTCATCGTTGTCCTTATCGCCCTCGATACGCAATCCGCAAGGGTGCTGGATTCTGATGGCCTGAGCTGGTCACTGTCCACGTTATTTGGTCCCGCTGTCTTCGTCGGCCAGAGTCAACAGGGCTGGGCGGTGGTCGCAGAGGCCGGCTCCCTCGCGGATCACAGCCGGTACCTGAGCCTATTCAATTCGCACATCGTGCTCGAT
>JBKPEY010000478.1:0-5404 GCA_046744405.1 Actinomycetota bacterium | reverse complement strand
AGCTTTCCGTTTTGATCAAGCACCTTGAGCCCCAGCGCCTCGGAATACTTGCGGCCCAGTTGAAAGATGTGTCCCATCTCGATGCCGCGAGCCAGCGTCAGCGGTCCAGAGCCGTCAGGAGCGAAATCACCCTCGCGGATCTCGGCCGCCTCGATAACCCCGTCCGGTGTGAAGTCTCGTCCGCAGACAAGATCAAAAACATGCCGTCCGGGCTCGTTGGCACCGGTCACCCAACGAGTACCTGCCACGACACGAGGATCCACCAGATACCTGATCTTGGTGACGGAATCCTCGCCGAGTAGAGCTATCGGCTCGTCAGCGAACCCAACCGGTCCGAGATAGCCCCGCACCAGCTCCGGATGTGCGGTGAAATCCTCATCGCTGAACGGCTCAGCTTCGGCAGGCTCCAGCTGGGCTGCCAGCCGCTTCATGTCGACTTCGCGGTCGCCAGGAACTCCGATCACCAAGGGATGGCGCGTGCCGTCGATCTCGGACACCATGAGGACTACGTTTTTCAATGTATCGCTCGCCTGCCACAGCCGATCTGTCCGAGGGAATCGGGCATTGGCGAGGTCGACCAAGGTTGCGATCGTCGGCGTGCCGGGCGTGTCCTCGACATGAGCAGCGGGGGCATCGTCCCAAGCCAGCGGCTCCGGAGGTGTGATCCGCACTGCCTCGACATTGGCCGCGTACCCGCCTGGTGAGCGCACGTATGTGTCCTCACCATTCTCAGCGATAGCCAAAAACTCTTCGCTGGCCGAGCCTCCCATCGCCCCCGACATGGCATGCACGATGACGTACTCGAAGCTCAGTCGGTTGAAGATCTTGATGTACGCATCGCGATGGGCCGCGTACGACTTGGCCAGGCCCTCGTCGTCGATGTCGAAGGAGTAGGAATCCTTCATGACGAACTCACGGCCGCGTAGCAGCCCGGCACGCGGGCGCGCTTCGTCGCGGTATTTGGTCTGAATCTGGTAGAGCGACAGCGGCAGGTCCTTGTAGGAGGAGCACAGATCCTTCACCAGCAGGGTGAACATCTCCTCGTGTGTAGGGCCTAGCAGATATTCCGCACCCTTGCGGTCATGCAGCCGGAAGATGCTCTCGCCGTACTCAGTCCACCGTCCACTGACGTCGTACGGTTCCTTAGGCAGCAGCGCCGGAAAGTGGACCTCTTGCGCGCCGATGGCGTTCATCTCCTCGCGCACAATGCGCTCGATATTTCGCAGTACGCGGTAGCCCAGCGGCAACCAGCTGTAGATACCAGGCGCGGCGCGGCGGATGTAGCCGGCACGCACCAACCAGCGATGGCTGGGTACCTCCGCATCGGCTGGGTCCTCGCGCAACGTGCGGACAAACAACTCCGACATTCGGGTGATCACCCGAGCACTGTATTAGCTCGATGAGTATGGACGGAGTGCGAATGCTGCGATCGCCTCCAGGTCAGGGCTGAAACCGTAGCTGGTGTCGACGTCCAGCGTGGGTGCATCCAGCCGAATTGGCTCGAATGAGCGATCCACACTGAAATGCCCAACGTCGTCATGCGCCGCTCTGCTGCGTTGCTCACGTCGCCGTTGCTCGGCCCGGGCTCGTGCAATTGCAGGAGCGACTTCGCAGCGGACAACCCGCAGCCGTGCGAGGGGCTGCAGAGGCTCCAATCCACGTACCCAGTTGGCATGCTGAAACGCGGCCTCAGCAATATGGGTCACGCCGTGCCTCAGGAACAGACCGATGGCGGCGAAGAAGACACCGTAGGTCCTCATGGTCAGCGGATCGGAGGGTCCCGGGACGAAGTCTGGCGTTGTAGTAACCATGCCCTCTTTGATCTCGTCGCGACACAAGGCCGGGCACCCGATTGTTGCGGCCAGTCGGTGCGCCAGCGTTGTCTTGCCCGAACCGGCAGGCCCGCTAACGATCACCAAGGTGGGAAGCGACATCGGAGGACTATCCCCGCGCCAAACCTTGCGGGTGCTTGCGCATGACGACCGCGGTCGTGCGTCGCTGCGCGTCGAGCAGCCGCGTGCGGAATGATCCCTTGGCAGTCTCCAATTTCGCCGACACCTGATACAACCGGGCCGGCCGGCCAGGCCGATAGGCGGTGACCAAGGTCGGAATGTATTCGGCCTTGCTGACGGTGAATCGCCCGTTTCCGACACGGGTGAAGGTGAACCGTCCCGTGGCACCCTCGTAAGTGCGTGGCGCTTCCTGCTGGGCAACCGTGTTCCCCACGCCATAAAGCACCCACTTCTTGTTCATGATCGTCCACGGCTGCACTACGTGTGGGTGATGCATGTACACAAGATCAACATCAGCCGAGGCGGTGAGTGCCCGGGCGAGCTTGACCTGTTGGGAGTTCTCGCTCGTGGAGTACTCGGTACCGACGTGCACGGCGACGAGCACAATGTCCGCGCCGGCGGCCCGGGCTCTATGGGCTTGGCTCAGCAAGGCGCTGGCGCTCATTCGATGCACGGCCCATGGCTTGCCCTTTGGCATGGGTAATCCGTTCAGGCTGAACGTCGCCGCGACGACCCCGATCTTGACCCCCTGTCGCGTCGTGAAGATCGTTGGGCGCTGCGATTCGGCATGAGTACGAGCTGTGCCGGCGTGGCCGATCTCGGCGCGATCAAGATCATCGAGTGTGCGCTTGACCCCGGCGAAGCCTTGATCGACAGCATGGTTGGACGCTGTCGTACAAACGTCGTAGCCGGTCGCAGAAATGGCCTTGACTACATGAGGGGGAGCAGAGAATTGTGGATAGTTTCGGTACGGCCCACCTGGCGGAGCCAACGGCACCTCTTCATGGCAGATCGCCAGATCCGCCGAAGAGATTACCGGCTTCATGCCAGCCAGCAGTGGTGCGAAGTCATAGCCCCCCTTGCCGCGTCGCCGAGCGTCCTCCCTGGCGCCGAACCACAAGGTGTTGTGCCACAGCAGATCGCCGTTCATCACGACCGTGACGCTGGTCCGCTGTGGCACGGCAGCCGGCTTGGTCGGCTGCCGAGCAGAGGAAGGGCTCGGGATCGTAGAACTCGCCGTTGTACTGGGGTCGGCGGCTGGCGTAGTGGCGTTCGTCGGCTGCCCGCGTGTGCAAGCGGAGAGCATGATCAACAAGCTGCACGAAACGGCTGCAAGCCGCGCGCGAGCCCTCCTCAAAAGTGAACCGTCGCAAACTCGCCAACCTCGGTGAAGCCCACCTTTGCATAGGTCGCGCGCGCGGGCAGGTTGTAGTCGTTGACATAAAGCGAAACGGTGGGAACGACCGTGCGGGCCAGCTGAACCACGGCTGCCATCGCTGGCGGTGCCAAGCCCTGGCCGCGTAGCTCAGGCTCAAGCCAGACCCCTTGTACCTGACACACCGAGCCTGAGACCGAGCCAAGATCTGCCTTGAAGAGAACCCGATCACCTTCAAAGATCCCGAACGCGCGACCTGAGGTGATCAACTGCCGTACATAGAAGCGGTAGCCAGCCGGATTGCCCTGCACCGGCGAGACGCCGATCTCTTCGGTGTACATCTTCACAGCAGCCTCGGTATAGGCATCCCATTGATCGAGAGTGGCTCGGCGCACCCGCCGGTCAGCGGCAATTGCTGGCGGTGAACTGATGGCCATGACAGGCTGGTGCGGTCGCACGTCGCGGACCTCGCTCCAGGCGCCGCCCCACCGCTCGGAGAGTTTGCTCCACAGCTCCAGCGCCACATCCGCCGGACCAATGATCGATGCACAGATCCGATCCGGACCGGCGAACTCCGTCCAGGCGTTCAGTGCTTGCTCGTCAGCGTTCACCGGCACCAGGTTGGACCCGGCATGGCACAGCGCTCGCAGTAGACCGCCCCGCTCATATCCCCAGACGGGACACCCGAGGCTCGCCTGTTCCAACCCCGCTGCGCGTACCCGAGAGGCCACAAAGACGTTCTCGATCGGGTTGGCAGAGAGCAGCCGGATTGCAGCTGGCAGGTCGCTACGATTCAGCACCCGCACCGAGCCCTCGCGGGCTCTGCGCGTCGTTATCGTGCTGGCGACCTTGCGCATCGTCAGTGCAGACTGACTGGGGGCACACTGACTTGGGGCACACTCACTACAGGAACGCCGTCTCCGGCCGGCACCGATTCACCCATCTCGTCAGCGAGCCGCATCGCCTCTTCGATGAGAGTCTCGACGATGTCGGTCTCTTTGACCGTCTTGATCACCTCGCCGCGGACGAAGATCTGACCCTTGCCATTGCCGGAGGCGACACCGAGATCTGCTTCGCGTGCCTCGCCAGGTCCGTTGACGACGCAGCCCATGACAGCAACCCGAAGCGGAACCTCGAGCCCCTCCAACCCCGCAGTTACCTCATCGGCAAGCTTGTAGACGTCGACCTGGGCACGGCCGCAGGACGGGCAAGACACGATCTCCAAGTGCCGCGGCCGCAGATTCAGCGATTCCAAGATCTTGATGCCGACCTTGACTTCTTCGACCGGGGGCGCTGAGAGGGAGACGCGGATGGTGTCCCCGATGCCCTTGGAGAGCAGTGCGCCGAAGGCGACCGCAGATTTGATGGTCCCTTGAAAGGCTGGCCCAGCTTCGGTGACGCCGAGGTGCAATGGGTAGTCGCAGGCCTCTGCCAGTAGTTCGTACGCGCGCACCATCACCACCGGGTCGTGGTGCTTGACAGAGATCTTGAAATCGCGAAAACCATGCTCCTCGAAGAGGCTGGCTTCCCAGAGAGCTGACTCGACCAGCGCCTCAGGAGTGGCCTTGCCGTACTTCGCCAACAGCCGCTTGTCGAGCGAGCCAGCATTGACACCGATCCGGATCGAGCAACCGGCGGCAGCGGCTGCTTGGGCGATTTCCTTCACTTGATCATCAAACGCCCGGATGTTGCCCGGATTCACGCGTACCGCGGCACAGCCGGCGTCAATCGCCGCAAAGACGTACCTGGGCTGGAAGTGGATGTCGGCGATCACCGGGATCTGAGACTTCTTCGCGATGATCGGCAACGCGTCGGCATCATCTTGGCTGGGTACAGCCACTCGAACGATGTCGCAACCAGTGGCTGTCAGCTCGGCAATCTGCTGCAGCGTGGCGTTGATGTCCGCCGTCAGGGTCGTCGTCATCGATTGCACACTGATCGGCGCGTCACCCCCGACGGCGACCTTACCGACCTTGATCTGGCGGCTTTTGCGGCGCGGCGCGAGGGTCGGTGGAGGAAGGGTGGGCAGACCCAAGTCGATGCTCATAAGACCTTTCATTGCAACCTACGGCGGACTAATTCGTGCTGGCCCGCCGGAGATCCAGCCTAACGTGGGTTCAGGCAGCGAAGAGATACCAGCGGGTCAGCTCACCAGAACTCCATCTAGCCAGTCATGGACGACCTGGTCGTACCGGCTTAGCGCCACGCCTTCGCAGTGGCCCCACTCGCCGGCATC
>JBKPEY010000487.1:0-3205 GCA_046744405.1 Actinomycetota bacterium | reverse complement strand
GGTCGGGCTTCGGGATGATGGTTCTTGATCAACTGCACCGAGATCGGTGAGTCGGGGGTGACGTGTCCTTCGGACAGCACTAACTTGGTCATTAGGCGGGCTCCTATTGCGGTAGGGGTTTCGCTTAGCCCTCGGCCAGCGCTAGCACGCTCGCCGGGGGCGCTTATGTGTCTGTGCCTACACCTAAACGATCAATTTGCCTAGGGGCGCGAAAGATTTTGTTCCGCCGCGTCACCTAGCCGTGAGCGGATACGCTGAGCAGCCGACTTGTCAGTCTTGAGCGAGAGGGAATTCGAATGCCGGATCAGGACTCGTGGCGGAAGCAGGTGGAGCAACAGTTGGCAGACCTGCAATCCCGCGTGGCCGAGCTTGACAAACGCCTCACACAGCACGAAGGCCGGAAGCGGGAGAAATATCCGCACGGCTAGGTGCGGCTGATAGCACCGTGATGGATGCCAGTCTGTTGGTCCATGATCAGCTAGCTGTCCGCAAACAGTCCGCAAGATGCTGAGAATCGGTGGGTAACGGCGGGTAACGGTGGGAAAACAGTTTGCCTAGTCAGAGCCGCTTTTGATCATTTCTGAGCGTGGAAGCGACCCCCGGATAAAGTAGGTAGCGTAGTCAAAGACTCGGGGCCATGCGGGCACCGAACTCTCCGCTCCATTGAGAAGGACCGCAGACTTGTCCGGACGCAGGCCAATCCATGCGTGGCGGGCGGTTGTCTCGGTGCTGCGCCGAGCCCGTGCTGCGCAGCGTCGGCGGGATCAAAATCGCGGACCGCTTGCTCGTACGTTCACTGCGGCGATCTGCGTAGTCGCCGGCTTGATGATCACGATGAGCGCAATAAACGCTCGGGGCACCGATCTGCGACCCGCGCGGAACACCGATCTGGTCAGTCTCATTCAGTTCCAATCGCGCCGGAACACTGAACTGGGTCGTTCGGTGACCGATCTGCGCAAAGAGGTCGACGGGCTGGCTGCCCGGGCAGATCAAGAGTCGGACTTGGGCCCAGAAGTTGATCGCGCGACCCGGCGCGTAGGTCTCAACCCGGTGTCTGGGCCAGGGGTCACGGTGACCCTCGATGATGCGCCGCCGAGTGTCGCGGCGAACGGCATCGAGCCCGACCTGCTCGTAGTGCACCAGCAAGACATTCAGGCCGTCGTCAACGCGTTCTGGGCAGGCGGGGCTGAGGCTATGACGATTCAGGACCAGCGGGTGATCTCGACCACTGCGGTGAAGTGTGTTGGCAACACCGTGGTGTTGCACGGTATCCCCTATAGCCCGCCGTACCAGATCAGCGCGATCGGCGACCCTGCGCGGCTGCAGGATGCGCTGGCTGCGTCCGAGCCGATTCAGATCTATCAGCAGTACGTGGATGCCTACGGGCTCGTCTTCCGGGAGAAGTCCGAGTCCAGGCTCGACTTCGAGGCCCACGAAGGCTCGCTCAACCTCTCCTACGCCAAGCTGTACCGACGCTTCGGCGTTCGAGCTGTCAGTGGTTCGCGATAGTTAACACCGAAATTGTCGGAGAATGAATCGCGTGCCTGCCGTGAAGATCCTCGTGGTCGACAATTACGACTCCTTCGTTTACAACCTGGTGCAATACCTGGCCCAGATCGGCGCCGAGGTCGAGGTCTGGCGCAATGACGACCCGCGGTTCGCCGAGCCCGATTTCACGAACAGCTTCGATGGCCTCCTGCTCTCACCGGGTCCGGGTACGCCCGAAGAGGCTGGGGTCTGCGTCGACGTGGTCAAACGCCAGGCTGGCCGATTACCCATTTTTGGGGTCTGTCTGGGGCTGCAGGCCATCGGCGTCGCGTACGGCGGTGTAGTGGACCGCGCTCCGGAGCTGCTGCACGGTAAGACCTCGCTCATCCAACATCACGGAACTGGGGTTTTCGCCGGCCTGCCGTCGCCATTTACCGCGACTCGCTATCACTCGCTGGCGATTGAGCCAGAGACTCTGCCTACCGACCTGGAAGTGACAGCAACCACGCGCAGTGGAGTGATCATGGCGCTGCGGCATCGCGAGCTGCCGGTCGAGGCCGTGCAATTCCATCCCGAGTCCGTGCTGACCGAATGGGGCTATCAGATGCTGGCCAATTGGCTCGCCATCTGCGGCGATGCGGAGGCTCCCAAGCGGGCCGTCGGCATGGCCCCGCTAATGTCGGCACGCTGACCATCTCAGCCAAGCCTCAACGCAGAGAGGAATCCACCATGCCCCACGTCCGAGTCGGAGAAGAGAACAGCGCGGACATCGAGCTCTATTACGAAGACCACGGTTCCGGCCAGCCGGTGGTGCTCATCCACGGATATCCCCTAGATGGCACCTCATGGGAAAAGCAGGCCGCGGTATTGCTCGAGGCCGGCAAGCGAGTCATCACCTATGACCGACGCGGGTTTGGCAAGTCGGACAAGCCGACCAGCGGACACGATTACGACACCTATGCCGCAGACCTTAGCGCCCTGGTATCGGCCTTGGATCTGCAAGACGCCGTACTGGTGGGATTCTCGATGGGCACTGGCGAGGTCGTTCGCTATCTCAGCCGGTACGGGTCCCACCGCATAGCCAAGGCAGTCTTCATCGGTGCACTCCAGCCCTTCCTGCTGAAGACCGAGGACAACCCCGCAGGTGCGATGTCGCAAGACGACGTTGACGGCTTTCTCGACACCATCAAGGCCGACCGCTATGCCTTCTTTACCGGCTTCCTACAGAACTTCTACAGGACCGACGAAAACCTCGGCACCCGGATAAGTGAGGAGGCATTGCGAAACAGTTGGCAGCTGGCTACAAGCATCTCGCCGTACGCGTCGGTCTGGTCTGTGGCGACCTGGTACACCGATTGGCGCGAGGACATAGACAAGATCGACGTACCGACGTTGATCATGCACGGCACCGCCGACGTCAACGTGCCTATTGACGTAACTAGCCGCGTACTGGCCAAGATGCTGCCCAGCGCCACCTACATTGAGGTCGAGGATGCGCCGCACGGCTTGCTGTGGACACACGGCGAAGAGATCAATAAGGCCTTGCTGGATTTCTTGGCTTAGTGCTGGCTGGGGCTCTATCGAACGCCGCTCGGCCGGAACTGCACACTGATCCGCGGGCCCATGGACCGCGTGGTCTTCGGGACCGCATGCTCCCAGGTGCGCTGGCAGGAACCGCCCATCACAAGCAGATCACCGTGGCCTACCTGATGCCGAA
>JBKPEY010000119.1:0-2712 GCA_046744405.1 Actinomycetota bacterium | reverse complement strand
GCCCGGACCATACGGCCAGCCGCCCCAGCAGCCGTATGGGCAGCCCTCGGCAGGACGCCAGCCGCAGCCGCCGTACCCGGGTCAGCAGGGTCCTTATGGTCAGTACCCACCGCAGCAGCCGTACGGTCAACCACCCCAGGGCCCGTACGGGCAGCAACCGACGCAGTGGACACCACAGCCGCCCGCGCTCAAGCAGCCTGCCGTAGTACCTCGTGCGCTGCCGGTGGTCACGATGGAAAACGTTCCCGGTCGCGAGATCTCTGGCGTGATCGGGGACGTGGTCGGAGTCGTGGTGCGGACCCGTGAACTGCGACCCGACTTGCGCGGCGGAAACCCGATAGACGGCTATGTCGTGATGCTGACCGACTCACGTCAAGATGCCGTGGCGCGGATGGTCGAGATGGCCCTGGCAGCGGGAGCAGATGCAGTCGTAGGGCTGAGATTCGACTGCAGCGAGATCACCCAATCACTGAGCGAGGTTGCGGCCTACGGCACCGCAGTGCGGCTGGTGCCCAACCAGGAGGATGCAGAGGCTACGTCTGGTGAGCAGGACGCTGCTGAATCGGAAAGTGCTGACCAACCCAGCGACGAGAGCATGCGAAACTGGCCGCCGAGCTGGCAATCCACGGAGTCGAACCAGCAATTTTCTAGCTCGGAGGATCAGCGGTAAGAATGGCCTCATGAGCGCTAGCGACAAACCCGGCCAAAAACAGACACCCGAGGACGAGACGAAGCGCAGATTCCGCGAGGCTCTGGCGGCTAAGCAGGGTCGTCAGAGCGAGGATCACGTCGACGAGCACACCGACCGGGGCCAGCAGCACGTGCACAACCACGGTCCAGTCGAGACGAAGCGGACCTTTCGCCGTAAGACGGGCTAATTGTTAGGCATGCGATAAGGCATCTGCCGGCGCATTCACGTGCCGCACCCGAATGCCCTCGGAATTCACATCGAAGCGGACCTCGGAAAGATCGGTCACAATCGCGTCGGCCTCGAGCGCTTCCCGCGGTGTCGTCGTAACAACGGCAAGCGTGAAACAGCCGGCGGCCTGTGCCGCCTCGAGCCCTTTCGGGGCGTCCTCGACGACAAGACAACGACTCGGGTCGACGCCCAACTGCCGCGCTGCCTCCAGGAACGGTTCAGGATGGGGCTTGCCGTTCGCCACGTCATCGGCGGTCACGATCACTGTGGGTGGCTGCATTTGCGCGGCCGTGATTCGGGCCTGCGCCAGTGGCACCGTGCATGACGTCGCGATCGCGTTCTTGGCATCCACCAGGGAGGCCAGCGCGTCTGTTGCGCCAGGTAGCACCACAATGTCGTGCACGTCGGCCAACTCCAGTTCGGCGATGCGTTGCACGGCAGCCTCATACCGATCCTCCGGCATCACAGCGCGGACCACAGACGCCGACGGGATGCCGTGATGCCTACCCACCTCGGTGGGGGCGAGCCCATATTCGCTAGCCCAAGCGTTCCAAGCACGATTCACGGCTGGAGTGGAATCGATGAGCGTTCCATCCAAATCGAAGATGACAGCCTCGAAGACCTCTTCGGCCAGTCGGCCCAAACTCACCGCAACACTCCCTCTCTTTGAACAACGGCATTACTGTGAACCAACAAGATGACGCGTCGGGATAATCCGTTGCTGAGTGAGCACTCACTCACTAAGCTGGCTCCGTGACTCGGGCCGCGCCAATGTCCCTGGATGAGCGCCGAGCCGCGCTCATTGCGGCCACCGAGCCGTTGCTGGAGCGGTTCGGGCGCGATGTCAGTACTCGGCAGATTGCTGAGGCGGCAGGCATAGCCGAGGGCACCATCTTTCGAGCATTCGCTACCAAAGAAGAGCTCATCGATGCCGTCATCGAAGATGCCTATAACATTCAGCGCACCTGCGACGAGCTCGCCAAGGTTGATCTCAGCTTGAGCCTCGAGCAGCGGCTAGTCTCCGCAGTCGAAATCCTGCAGAAGAGACTGCGTCGACTCGTCGCGCTGTTCTGGTCACTGCGACTGCGCAAGGATGCCCCTGATCGTGACAGTTTCCGGGCCAAGCAGCAGGCCGACAATGAACTGCTCAATCACGCGATCGCCGCTTTGATCAAGCCCGAGCAGGATCAACTTCGACTGGATCCACTGGAGGTAGCCAGCGTGCTGCGAGCGATCACATTTTCGGTGAGCCACCACCTTCTCGGCGATTCGCGACTTGCTGAGCCTCGACGGATTGTTGATCTTGTCCTTTATGGCGTCTGCCGGCACTCAGCACAGCGGGAACCAATCTCATGCTGATCCGTCTGCTCCGTAGCTACCTTGCTCGTTACCGGCGACCGATCACCGGCCTGCTGATCTTGTCTCTCGCCGGCACCATGGCTGCCCTGCTGCTGCCTAGCCTGAACGCAGCGATCATCGACGAGGGCGTGGCCAAGGGCGATACCGGCTTTATCTGGCGTACCGGCGGCATGATGCTTGCCGTCACGCTGGTTCAGGTCGGCTGCTCCATCGGGGCCACTTATCTGGGCGCAAAGACGGCGATGAGCTTCGGCCGTGACGTACGCGGGGCGCTGTTCGAGCGGGTGCTGTCATTCTCGGCCAGAGAGCTCAACCACTTCGGCGCCCCATCGCTGATCACCCGCAATACCAACGATGTGCAGCAGGTGCAGATGCTCGTGCTGCTGAGCTGCACTATGTTCGTCGCGGCGCCGATCACCATGATCGGCGGCATC
>JBKPEY010000425.1:0-2177 GCA_046744405.1 Actinomycetota bacterium | reverse complement strand
CTTCTTGAGCTTCCGGAGGGCGTCGAACACGCGTACGCGAAGTTCTTCGAGCTGGAGGCCGGCGCCGCCGATATGCCGTTCGACGACATCATCGAGCGGGCGCGACAGATTTCGCAGCTAGGCCGGCGTTACGGCGACCCGAACCTAACCGCTCTCAGCCTTGTCATCGAGGGCCGGGCCATGATCAGATCGGGCCGCGTTGAGGATGGCATGGCACTGCTGGACGAGGCGATGCTGGATGCGACCTCGGAGCAGATGAACCCGGCATATGCCGGAAACATCTACTGCAACATGATCGCCGCCTGCCACGAGCTTGGCGACCTGCGCCGGATGAGGCAGTGGACAAGGTCTCTTGCCCGGTGGTGCAACCAGATCCCGCCAGCGGTGCTGTTCACTGGCATCTGCCGAGTCCACCAGGCGCAGCTCCTCGCGGTGAGCGGCGCATGGCAGCAGGCTGAGCGTGAGGCGTCGCGGGTCTGCGTGGAGCTGCAGGGAATCCAGGTCGAGAGCGTCGCAGAGGCGTACTACGCGGTGGGCGAAGTTCGGCTGCGACAAGGCGACCTCGCGGGTGCCGCACATGCACTGGAGGAAGCTGATCGCCTAGGGCGGGATCCGCAACCGGGATTGGCTCTGGTTCGGCTGGCCGAGGGCTATCCCGACAGGGCGAGGGCCATGCTGGATATCGCTGTCGCAGCCCGCGCTGGGCAGTTGCTGGCTCGCGCGCGACTGCTTCCCGCCTTCGTGGAGATCACACTCGAGGCCGGCGACATTGATGCGGCCAGAAAGGGGGCTGATGAGCTAGCAAGTACCGCTGCAACCTTCGGTGGCGAGGCTCTGCGCGCCGCCGGCTTGCAGGCGACCGGAGCCGTCCTCATCTCCGAGGCCCGATGGATGGAAGGGCTAGCGGTGCTGCGGGAGGGCTGCCGGATCTGGCAAGAATTAGACGCTCCGTACGACGCGGCGCGGGTTCGGCTGCTGCTGGCTCAGGCCTGCACCGCGCTCTCGGACACCGATGGCGCCAACCGCGCCCTGGACGCCGCAGCCGAGGTGTTCGATCGGTTAGGCGCCAGGCTTGATACTCGCAAGCTTGCGACGCTTCGCGGAGCGCCAAGCCTGCCGGATGGGTTGACCGGGCGCGAGGTGGAGGTCTTAGCCCTGGTCGCCGCTGGTCGCAGCAACCGCGAGATCGCCGAGACTTTGGTCATCAGTCACAAGACAGTCGCCCGGCACCTGTCGAACATCTTCGTCAAGTGCGGGCTGAGCACCCGGGCGGCCGCGACCGCGTACGCCTTCGAACATCACCTGATCTCCCCGCATCGTGGGTAATCCGACCCATCAACCCTGGTCAGACGATGGGTCCGTCGCCCGATGAGATTGCACCCTTCGCATTTCTAGCGTTCCGGGAGACGAGGTCACAAGCGTGACCCACAACCCGAAGGGACACCCCGATGACCACCACCACCGAAACCATCGACGAAACCCGCGTGCAGGAGTTTGCCGGTGAAATTTTCGGCATCTACACCGGCGCGATGCTCAGCGCCATGATCGACATCGGCCATCGCACCGGATTGTTCGAGGCCGCTGCTCAGGGCCCGGCCAGCAGCCCCGAGCTAGCACAGCGCGCTGGGCTGCACGAACGATACGTGCGGGAGTGGCTCGGATCCATGGCGAGCAGCGGCATCATCTCCTACGACGCCCCGAGCCGGACATACCGGCTGCCAGCTGAACATGCGGCGTGCCTTACCGGCAGCGGCTCGGCAAATCTCGCGCCGCTCGGTCAGCTCAACACGCATCTGGTCAAGCATGTGGCGGAGGTGGTACGGGCATTCCGCGAGGGCGGCGGTGTTCCGTACGAGGTGTTCCGACCGGAGTTCACCGACGCCATGGACTCTGTCGGCCGCGGCGCGTTCGACGAGGAGCTCATCGACGCCTGGCTCCCCGTCGCACCCGGCCTACGAGAAACGCTAGACCGCGGCGCCAACGTCGCCGATGTGGCGTGCGGCACAGGTCACGCAATTGTTCTGCTCGCGCGCAAGTTCCCGCGCTCGACATTCACCGGCTATGACATTGCCGAGGACGCGATTGCGCGGGCGCGGGCGGAGGCGGCCGGCCTGACGAATGCTCACTTCGAGGTCCGTGACATCGCGAGTCTGGACGTCGACCAGCCGCTAGATGTG
>JBKPEY010000260.1:0-6755 GCA_046744405.1 Actinomycetota bacterium | reverse complement strand
GGCGTCATGACGTTCGGGCCGACGAAAGGTCACGAGAGGCGCGAGGTGCCGCTCCCCCGCTTCCTGGTCGGCGAGCTAGCTGTGCACGTAGCCGGCAGATCGCCTGATGAACTGCTCTTCACTGGCGAGCGTGGGGCCGTCATGCGGTCTCAGACATTCCAGCGCGCCGCACTGACACGAACAGCCGAAGCGTTGAAGATTCCCGGCTTTCACCCGCACGAACTGCGCCACACGGCCGCGAGCTTGGCCGTCGCGTCCGGCGCGGATGTGAAGGTCGTTCAGCAGATGCTCGGCCACAAGAGCGCGACCATGACGCTCGACCTATACGGCCACCTCTTTGGCGACCGACTCGATGTTGTGGCCGATGCCATGGACTCGGCGAGGGCCTCAGCGCTTTCTGGTGTGTACCCACTGTGTACCACGGGTGAGGTGATCGAATTAAGACGCGACGCCAAATAGCCGCTGACTAGCTACTTCACCTGGTAGCCCCGACGGGATTCGAACCCGCGCTACCGCCTTGAGAGGGCGGCGTGCTAGGCCGCTACACAACGGGGCCCTAGCTGATGATCATCATTCTTGAGACCGCGGAAGCCTACCAATTCCCCTTGTCCCAAAGCGAACCCGAAGCTTCTGTCTCGCTGGGGTACTAGGACTCGAACCTAGACTAACTGAACCAGAATCAGTCGGGCTGCCAATTACCCTATACCCCACTGGCGTTGCCGCCGGGCGTCGTACCCGCCCGGGCACGAGGACAAACCCTACTGTAAGCCGCAAGCGCCCCCAAACGATGGCGGCCGGGTCCGCTCAGATCAGGCCGACTCCGCTGAGAGGGCTACGTGCGTTCGCAGCTTCATCAGCCGCGATAGCCCGTACGCCAGCACCGCAAACAGCGCAAACCCACCTACATCGAACGCGGCATCGACCCAACCGATTCCCTTGATCGCCTTGAGTGCGGCAATCGTGCTGGTCAGTCCTGCGATCAGGTAGGCGAAGACGTTGTTGATCACGTGCGCTGCAATGCCAGCCTCCAGACCCCCGGTACGCCACACCAGAAGCCCTGCCAGCAGACCGAAGGCGAGCCGGTCGACGAACAGCGGCACATTTTGTGTGCCATGCAGCAGTGCGAACACCACCGAAGAGGCAACCACCCCGAACCACGGCTTCGCAAAGAGGCTGCCGAGCGCCTGCAGCAGATATCCGCGGAAGAAGATCTCCTCAGCCACCGCCTGGATGGGTGAGGTAAGCACGATGACAATGAAAAATCCCCAGAAACCACTTTGTGGCCGAATGGACAACTCCTCGCCAACCGTCGTTGAGAGCAGCATGACGCCGTTCAAGACAATGGTGGCGATCACCAAGCACGCCAACAAATAGCGCCAGCGGATCCCTGGCTGAACCGAGGAAAGCCACCGCGGTCGCATCTGATGGATCAGCGCCATCAGAGCCCACGCAATCGGGATCAGTGCCGCCAGACCGAGATTCGCTGCCAGCATGCCGATAGGCAGCTGGAAGGCGAAAGCATTCGTAGAAAAATCCCGAAACGGCTGATCGCCGGCCGTTGTTGCCCAAAACACCATCACGACGGCCTGGCTCACTACCAAGTTCACCAGCACGAAGAGCGAAAGGCCGAGCACGACTCCGATAACCGAACGCCACCACGCGTACCACCGCCCCCGCAAAATCTGCAGGTAACTGGCACCGTCCGGCGGCAGAGCGCCCGGCTCGAGGACCGGCGCACCCGACTTCGACGGCTGCGGACTTGCCAATGGCGATTTCGTGGCTCGGACAGCCGGTACAGCCTCACCGGCGCGTACCGCTGGATTTCCCGACCGACTGCGGACCTTGGAGCCAGTCCTTGCGGGGACTGCCGATCGCTTTTGTTTTGTCACGATCTAGATCGCCCAGCGTCGAGCCGCCCCCGGGTGGATGCGGCAACGGCCGGCTCGCCCAGTTCTGAAAGCGCCGCAGCGATCCGCGCCAGCGTGGACTCACGACCAAGCAGTTCGATCGATTCGAACAGCGGCGGCGAAATGCGGCTGCCGGTGATCGCCGCCCGCACCGGCCCGAACGCGTGCCGCGGTTTCAGTCCCAGCTGCTCGACGAGTGTGGCCCGCAGGGCTGCCTCCACACTGGCGTGATCGAACTCGGGCACCGCAACGAGGGCCTGGTACGCCGCCGTCAACGTCGGTACGGAGTCCGACGTCAGCCCGGCATCGGTGGCGATAGTGATCTTGTCGTCGGGCAAGAACAAAAAGGCCAGCATCCCGACCGCTTCAGAAAGGGTATTGATGCGCTCTTGGATCAACGGCGTCGCGGCGGCGAGCCGACCGTGTTCCTCTGCGCTGGGAGGATCGCTGATCAGCCCAGCGGCGGCCAAGAATGGCACAAGATTCTCGGTCAGCTCAGCCGGCGGGAGCATCCGGATATGCGCCGCGTTGATGGCTTCGCATTTTCTGGCGTCAAAGCGTGCCGGATTGGCATTAACCCGCCGGATGTCGAACGCCTCCACCATTTCGGCGATGGTGAACACATCGCGATCCTCAGCGATGGCCCAACCCAGCAAGGCGAGATAATTCAGCAGCGCTTCAGGCAGATAGCCCTTTTGCTGATACTCAGCGAGCCCGGATCCCCTGTCCCGTTTGGATAGCCGCTGGTTGCGCTCGCCGAGCACGGTTGGCAAGTGACCGAAAGCCGGAGTGCGCCCGCTGCCGACTCCGATCCGGCTGAGCGCGTCGTAGAGCACGATTTGGCGTGGGGTGGACGGCAGCAAGTCCTCGCCGCGGAGCACGTGAGTGACCTTCATCAGTGAATCGTCCAGCGGGTTGACCAAGGTGTAGAGCGGTTCGCCGTTACTGCGGACGATGACGTAATCGGGCACATGCGCGGCCGCGAAACGCACCGGCCCGCGAACCAGGTCATCAAAGGCGATGTCTGCGTCCGGCACTCGCATCCGGACCACCGAGGGAACCGACATTGCCTCTAACTCAGCAACGCGCTGGTCACTGAGGTCGCGGCAGAAGCCGTCGTAGCCCGAGGGCGTACCAGGTGCCCGCGCCGCCTCGCGCGCCTCGATTTCCTCCCGCGTGCAAAAGCATCGGTACGCCACCCTGGCTGCGAGCAGCTTGCTGACCACCTCCCGGTAGATGTCGCCCCGCTCGGTTTGGATGTAGGGACCGAATGGGCCGCCGACGAGTGGTCCCTCATCCCAGGTCAAGCCGAGCCAGGTGAGCGAGTCGTAAAGGACCTGATACGACTCATCGAGGTTGCGACCCGCATCGGTGTCCTCTACCCGAAGTATGAACGTTCCGCCGTAATGCCTGGCGAAGACCCAGTTGAAGAGCGCGCTGCGTACGTTCCCGACGTGCAGGTTTCCAGTCGGGGAAGGAGGAAACCGTACCCTCACCTGGTCCGGTGCCAGGTCTCCGAGCACGGCAAAGTCCTCCCGGATGGCGGGTTCGCCGTCTGTCACTAGTCTGCCTCGTTTGATGCTTCTTCGGATTGCGTACCTGCAACCGGATTGGTGAGGGTACCAATTCCCTCGATGTCGATACTTACCACTTGCCCGGGCAGCATCGGCCCGACGCCGGACGGCGTACCGGTCAAGATCACATCTCCAGGTAACAGTGTCGTGTAGGAGGAGATGTAGGCCACTATCTCTGGGATTGTGAAGATCAGATCCTTGGTGTTGCCGTCCTGCCGCAGCTCACCATCCAGGCTGGTGCGAATTGCCAGCGACGCGACCTCGTCCAGCTCCTGATGGGTGGTGATCCAGGGCCCAAGTGGGCAGAAGGTGTCATAGCCCTTGGCACGGGCCCATTGGCCATCAGTCTTCTGCAGGTCACGAGCGGTGACATCATTGGCCACCGTGTATCCGAAGATCACCTCCGGCACACGGGAGGTGGGCACCTCTTTGCAGATGCGGCCGATCACCACCGCGAGCTCCCCCTCGTAGCTCACTTCGCGGCTTGCTGCCGGATAGATGATCGGCTCCCCTGGCCCGATCACCGAGGTATTCGGCTTGAAGAAGGTAAGCGGTGTCTTGGGTACCTCTTCAGACATCTCGGCGGCGTGAGCGGCGTAATTACGACCGACGGCCACGATCTTGCTACGAGGGATCACCGGCGCTAGCAGGCGAACGTCGTCCGTCCGCCTGCGCTCCCCTGTCAGCTTCACCGACATAGCCATCGGGTCGCCGGTCAAGACCGAGACGGTGTCAGGGTTAGGCCCACCATCTTCGGCGAGTTCGACAACCCCGTACTGCGGGTCACCACCGGCTGCGAAACGGGCAATGCGCACCGAAGTAGCCTATCCGGCATGGTCACGGCGCCGAGCCCATCGCAAGCTCCGTTCAACGTCGTCGATCTCATTCGCATGAAGTGCGACAAAGGTGAGCTGAGCGATGCTCAGATCGACTGGTTGTTCGATGCCTATATGTCCGACGAGATCGCTGACGAGCAGATGGCGGCATTCGCCATGGCGGTGCGTTTTTGTGGATTGAGCCGGCGAGAGCTGGACCGCTGGACGCGGGCCATGATCAATTCAGGTGAGCGACTGGACTTCTCTGGACTGTCGAAGCCGACCGTCGACAAGCACTCCACCGGCGGTGTGGGCGACAAGATCACACTGCCGCTGGTTCCCCTTGTCGCTGCCTGCGGTGTTGCGGTACCTCAACTGTCGGGTCGCGGGCTCGGGCACACCGGCGGCACGCTGGACAAGCTCGAGTCGATACCTGGCTGGCGGGCTTCGTTGACAAACGAGGAGATGATGCGCCAGCTGGAGGAAATTGGCGCAGTCATCTGCGCGCCTGGGGCCGGTCTGGTGCCAGCCGACAAGAAGCTTTACGCGCTGCGGGACGTGACCGGAACCGTTGAGTCGATCCCACTGATCGCGTCCTCGATCATGAGCAAGAAGATCGCCGAAGGTGCTAGTGCTCTGGTGCTGGACGTCAAGGTCGGCTCAGGTGCATTCATGAAGACGTCCGATTCCGCGCGTGAGCTGGCCCAGACCATGGTCGAGCTCGGTCAGGCCGAAGGCGTGACCACGGTCGCGCTGCTGACCGATATGTCGATTCCCTTGGGCCTGACTGCAGGAAACGCCTTGGAAGTCATGGAATCAATCGAGGTGCTGGCCGGCGGTGGTCCGCCAGATGTGGTTGAGCTCACCGTCGCCTTAGCCCGTGAGATGCTCGCAGCTGTTGGACGGGATGATCATGATCCAGCTGAGCTGCTGGCTTCCGGTGCTGCCATGGACGTCTGGCGTTCCATGATCAAAGCCCAGGGCGGCGATCCAGATGCCAAGCTCCCGGTCGCGCGCGAGACGCATGTGATCATCACCGAACAAGACGGAGTCCTGCAGTCCCTCGACGCACTGGCGGTCGGGGAGGCCGCCTGGCGGCTCGGCGCCGGTCGAGCCCGCAAGGAGCATGCCGTGCAGCCCGCCGCCGGTGTCCAGCTGCACGCCAAACCCGGCGCGCGGGTACGGGCGGGTCAGCCGTTGATGACCTTGCATACCGATACCCCGGAGCGCTTCCAGATGGCTCGCGAGGCACTCGCCGGCACGTACAGCATCGGAGATGCTGCACCCCCTGAACGGCCGCTGATTCTCGACCGGATCGACTGAGCTGTCAGTGCCTCAGCGGGCTATAGCAAGGTCAGAGGCCGACAGGTTGGATGTCTCTTCGGTATGGATCAGGCCGTAGAGGTAGGCGTCGCAGAGTGCCTCCCAGGAGGCCTCGATGATGTTCTGCCCGACCCCGACCGTCGTCCAGGCACCGAGCCCGTCTGTGGTCTCGATCAGCACGCGTACGGTGGCATCGGTGCCGTGACCCTGATCAAGGATCCGTACCTTGTAGTCGATCAGCTCGAACTTCTCCACTGCGGGGTAGGCCGGCAGCAGCGCGTTGCGTACGGCTTGATCAAGAGCATTGACCGGACCATTGCCCTCGCCGACAACCCGTTGACTCTGGCCCTTGGCCGTAAGCCGAACAGTGCATTCGGTGTCGATTTCTTGGCCATGTGTCGACTGGGTGAAGACGCGCCAGGAGTGCACCTGGAAGTACTCCGGCAGTTGCCCGAGCTCCCGCCGCAACAGCAGCTCGAAGCTGGCATCCGCGGCTTCATAGGTGTAGCCGGCTGCTTCAGCGTCCTTCACCCGGTCGGTGATCCGAGCCGCAAGCTCGCGGTCGGATAGGTCGAATCCCAGTTCCTCCCCCTTGATCTGGATGTTTGCCCGACCAGCCATGTCGGAGACCAGCATCCGCATGTCATTCCCGACAAGAGCAGGGTCGATGTGTTGGTAGAGGTTGGGATCCACTTTGATCGCGCTGGCATGTAATCCGGCCTTGTGAGCGAAGGACGACAGGCCAACATAAGGCTGACGAGCGCTCGGTGGGACGTTCGTCACCTCTGCGATTGCATGCGCGAGACGGGTTGCCTCGCGCAGCGAGCCGGCCGGAAGCAGCGGCCAGCCGTACTTGAGTTCAAGATTCGCGACCACTGACAGCAACTCGGCATTGCCGGTGCGCTCGCCGTAGCCGTTCACGGTGCCCTGGACGTGCATGACACCGGCGTCCACAGCTGCCAGGGCATTGGCGACGGCGCAGCCAGAGTCGTTATGAGTATGGATGCCCAGCTGAACACCCACCTCGGTCGCGCCCGTCACGATCTCGCCGATCCACGGCGGAAGCATGCCGCCGTTGGTGTCACAGAGCACAACGACCTCGGCGCCGGCCTCAGCTGCGGTGCGTACCGCCTCCA
>JBKPEY010000347.1:0-2114 GCA_046744405.1 Actinomycetota bacterium | reverse complement strand
CCCGGTCAGTGCGACAAGGCTCGCCTGACTGGAGACGTTGACGATGGACCCGCCGTTGCCGAGCCGGATCATAGATCGGGACGCGTACTTGATCACCAGCAGCGTGCCGCGGGCGTTGATGTTGATCACCTTGTCGAAGACGGCGATGTCGGTATCCATCGGCGTAGCGATCTCACCGCCGAAACCCGCACAGTTGACCACGCCCCAGACGTCCAGACTGTCGAGTGCGTCCCGAACGCTTTCTTCGGAGGTGACGTCGAAGGGCAGCACTCGTGCGCCGGTGTCGGCCGCAACCGCTTCCAGACCCTCATGGGACTGTCCACCGGCGACGACATCCGCGCCAGCGGCGACCAAGTGCCGGACGGTGGCGCCGCCGATTCCGCCGCTAGCTCCGGTGACAAGAATTGGACGACCGTTGAAATCACTCATGCTCACTCGCTTTCTCTCGCTATCGATAGGCCAGTTCAGCGAGTCTGCAGCGCGCGCATTTGATCCCACAGCTCGACGAGATGAGCTGAGGCCCCAGAATCTCGAACGCTCACTATCTCCTCCCAAACCGGTGACTCCAGCAGAGCATCCGGCTCAATGGCGATCGAGCGGTCCAGGTACTCCAGTGGCGGCGTCTGGGGATCAGGTTGCAATAGATACGGCTCCTCTTGCGCGTAGGCGTCCTTGAGAACGGCGGACGCCTGGTCGACGCCAAGGACCACCGCCGTGCCGGTCGGTGCGGTGTTGACAATCAGTACCACCAGGTCAGGTCGCCGCCGACGCAGAATCTCGACCACTTTGTAGACGTCGCCCGTCCACGGCTCGGTTTTGCGATCACGAGCCGCCTCGAGCCCGTTGCGCGGCAGTACGTCGTCCAGCACAACAACACCGGTGTCAGCCATGAACGGCTCGATGTGAATGAAGTCGCGTAGCGCGAAGTCCGAAAGATGCATGCCGTCGATGAAAGCAAGATCAACTGGGACGCCATCGAAGTGAGCTAGGGGCTCATCACCGGCGAAGAAGTCGTCGCTAGTGGCCTTGATCAACTGCACATCGCAGTGAATCGGATTATCGATCTTGAACAGCGGATCCACGCCGATGGAACGGCAACGGGACAGCACCATGCTGCGTCCGGTCCTAATGCCGATTTCCAAGTACGTCCGAGGCCGGGTCTTCTTGTGCAGCCCTTCGAGCAGCTCATGGCGGGTCATCCTCGGCTCAGGGTGCGGCACGAACGGATCGGAAGGCTGCCATCCAGAGGGCTTGACCGCCGGCCGAGGCTTACGTGCTGCGGGCGTCGCCGAGGGCTTTCCGGTCTGCTTCTTCGGCGCCTGTTTCTTCGTGGCTGGCTTTTTGGGCTCTTCCATCGCCAGCCGCTTGGCCAGCCCGTTACGAGCTTTCCGTTCCGCCAGGCGAATCCGGTTCGTACGTTCGCGGCCGACGACCGACTCAAGCACCGAGCCCACCGTGCTGCGAATGCCCATATCTGGTCCTCCAAGCGGCTTTTTGGGGTCACCGTAGCAAGTCCAGACGCCATGTAGCAGATTCCGCCGCTGCGGTGCAGAGAATCACCCTCTGAGAGTGAAGACGTCTCCTCCCGGCTGCGTGCAAAGCTGAGCGGTGGATCGCTCAGTAGTCGCCAGGAGGCCATGATGCTGTTGGTGCCCAAGCAGTTGCGGCGCGTCGGCATGACCGGCAATGTGCCCTACTACGGCGGCCGGTTCTCCCCGGCGCAGGCGTACGGGGCCGCACATCCAACGGCGCCGCCGCCGTCTTTCGCCGATCCGATGACTGCGGGCGGAGCTTTTGTACGGGCACCCGTCCCAACGGCCGGGCAGCCGACAGCCTCCATTCCCCCAGCAAACCGGCCCGACGCGGAGAAGGCGCTACAGCAATTGCTCGACACGGGGGTGATCTCGCAGACCGAATTTCTCCAGCTGCGGTCGCGGGTGACCCAGTGACAGGCCCGATACAGGTCCTAGTTATGGGCTTTGATCGGCCCACCTTCTCCGGTGAAGTGCTCGCGGAGTTTACGCGGCTGAGAGACGCCGGGATCGTACGGCTCGTCGATCTGCTTGTCGTCTCGCGCACCGAAGAGGGTGCGTTCGAGACTCTGGCACTACCCG
>JBKPEY010000610.1:0-5639 GCA_046744405.1 Actinomycetota bacterium | reverse complement strand
GGCGATGTACGCCTTCATCCTCGGCGTGTTCGTCGATGGCCATCTGATGTGGCGGGGCTTCAAAAAGGTGTTGGCTGCCCGACTGCCGAAGGCCTCGCCAAAGGGTTTGCTTCTCTATGGAATGACCCGCAGCACACAGATCCGGAGGTTTCGCTCACCTGCTCCTCGAATCAAGCGCGGAGAGGCGTACTGAGACGCATATTGTGCCGCGGGGAAGTTTGGGAAAGTGTCCCAGCTTCCCCCGAGACGGTGGCTGGCATCGACTACCCACTCGGTAGTGTCATCGAGCGTGACGGCGCCATGGTGGGATCGACCTCGCCGAGACAGCGCTTGCAATAACACCGAGGTGATGAGATGAGCTGGCACTGGGTGCCCGACCAGAAACCCGCGTCCAGCCGATCTAACCCCGATCTGCCATCGATCAACCGGACCTTCCAGACCCAGGGTGAGGCGGAGACCTGGCTGGGCGAGTTCTATCCGAGTCTGGTGGCCGGCGGCGTACGTGCGGTCAGCCTCTATGAGGCCGATCGGCTCGTGTACGGACCGATGTCATTGGAGCTAGACGGCTGAGCACCGCTCTTAGGCCCGCTAAGGTCTGCTGGTGCCGACGCCTGAGTACATCGCCGCCATCCGACGCGTCTACGGACAGGGCAGGTTATTGCTGCCCGGCGTGTCCGCTGTGGTCATCCGGGATGATCTTGAACCGGGCCGAGTGCACCTGCTGCTGACCCGGCGCAGCGACACTGGACGGTGGAGCCTGCCAGCAGGAATCGTGGAACCATTCGAGCAGCCCGCCGCTTCGATCCTTCGCGAGCTGGAAGAGGAGACCCGAATCACGGCCGAGGTTGAGCGGCTTGCGCTGCTGCGGACCGACCCGGACGTGGTATATCCCAACGGCGACAGGTGCCAGTTCGTCGCCATGTGCTTCCGCTGCCGTTACGTGTCTGGTGAGGCGCAGGTGGGAGATGAGGAGTCCACCGAGGTGGCCTGGTTTGCTGCCGATGAGTTACCCGATGAACTAAGCGACATCCAACAACGCCGCATCCGTTGTGCTTTGGAAGATCGGAATGACTGCGTCTTTGATCTTTAGTACCGGCTCCATGATCACGGCAGCACACTCCATGATCTAGGTTTCGCGTACGCCAGGGGTCACAAACGGCGGCTTGGTGATCTCGAATGACTCCTGACGATTCCTGATGTCGACGGTCACAACATCATTCTCATCCAGACCCGCTTCGATCACGGCGAGGGCGATGCCGATCTTCAGCGTCGGCGAGAAAGTGCCTGATGTAACAGTCCCTATCTCGCGACCATCCGAAGAGCGCACGATCATTCCTGGTCGCGGAATCCCGCGACCGACGGCACGCAGACCTCGCAGCAAGCGCTTCGGGCCTGCCTGTTTCTCGGCGCGGAGCGCATCAGCTCCGAAGAAGGTCTCCTTCTTCCAGCCCACTGCCCAGCCGAGCCGGGCCTGTACCGGTGTGATCGTTGGTGAGATGTCTTGGCCGTGCAGTGGATAGCCCATCTCGGTACGCAGCGTGTCTCGTGCCCCCAGTCCGGCGGGCTGCAATCCGTACGCCTCGCCTGCGGATAGCACGGCGTCCCATACCGCCACAGCTGCGTCGGCCGGAACCACCAGCTCATAGCCCCGCTCCCCCGTGTAACCAGTTCGGCAGACGGTTACCTGCGTGTCATCGTGCTGAGCACCGACGAAGGTCATGTAGTCATGCCCGGTCGGTAGGCCGGTGGCCGACAACACCTCATCCGACAAAGTCCCTTGAACGGCGAGCACCGCGAAGTCGCGATGTTGGTTGGCCACCGTGACCGCGCTCGGCGCAGCCTTGGTCAGTAGGGCAACCACCCGCTCGCAATTGGCCGCATTGGGGATCAAGAAGACCTCGTCGGGAGATTTGAGGTAGGCGATCATGTCGTCCACTACCCCGCCGTCCTTCTGACAGATCAAGGTGTATTGGGCCTGCCCCGGCGCGATCTTGCCGAGGTCAGCAGTCAGGCACCGGTTCACGAAGTCAGCCGCGCCCGGCCCGGTTACTGCTGCCTTACCGAGATGGCTGACGTCGAAGATGCCGACCGCGTTCCGGACCGCCGCGTGCTCGACCAGCACTCCGGCACCGGCGTACTCCAAGGGCATGGTCCAGCCGCTGAATGTTGCGAATTTGGCGCCTGCTGCGACATGCCGTTCATGCAGCGGGGACTTGAGTAGTTCGCCGGTCTCATTAGTCTCCGCCACTGGAGGCTCCATTTCTTAGAAGTGCTGCTGGCCGAAATCGGGTACGCCATAGGACGTGGGGCTAACCTGTTCAAGCCATTTGATCACGCCTACGAACTAAAGGATCTTGTCATCGTGCCCACTCGGATGCTGCCTTCGCTGGCCATCGCAAAGGCGATGCCGCGCAATATCGATGTGCTCGTGGTGGGTTTGCGCGGTCAAGGAATACAGGACCTGCCAGAGACGATCGGTAAGGCGTTCAGCAAACGCTTCGGCGTATCCGTGAGCGAAATGGCAATCTCGCTAGGGGCTAAGGCGAGCGCGGACACCAAGCGGACACTCCCAGCGCCCGGCGATGGACCCCGCATTGTGGTCGTAGGCCTCGGATCTGATCAGCCGAGCACCGAGGATTTACGTCGTGCGGCCGGAGCAGGCATACGCCATGCGGCCTCACTGGCTGACCGGGACAACATCACCGTCGCCGTGTCTTTGGGTACCGCCGATTCCGATCAGCTGGCTGCTGTTGCCGAAGGTGCACTGCTGGGCAGCTATCAATATGAGCCGATCAGCGCGGCTCAGAACAACAACGGCAAGATTGCCGCGATCACGCTCGTTCACACCAACGCCGTCAAGGACGCGGCCATCGGATCGGCCGCAGAGATCGTCGTGCGCGCAGTGGTGACGGCACGTGAATGGGTGAATATTCCAGCCAACCTGCTCTATCCGGAGTCCTTTGCCGAGCAGGTGCGAACCCTGGTGCGCGACAGCAAGATTGCGGTCGACGTACTGGATGAGGCTGCGCTGGGCCGCATGGGTTATGGCGGCTTGATGGCCGTCGGTGGCGGTTCATCCCGGCCTCCGCGGTTGGTACGCCTCAGCTACAGCCCTCGAGGAGCTAACTTCCATCTCGCTTTAGTTGGCAAGGGCATCACCTTCGATACTGGCGGTCTCAACCTGAAGCCGGCCGAGGGTATGTACGCCATGAAATGCGACATGGCAGGCGCTGCAGCAGTGTTGGCCGCGGTGCATGCGATTGCCCAGCTAGGGATCAAGATCAAAGTGACGGCTTACGGTGCCCTGGCAGAGAACATGCCATCGGGGAGTGCCTATCGGCCGTCGGACGTGCTCACCATTTATGGCGGCAAGACGGTCGAGAACGGCAACTCTGACGCCGAAGGCCGACTTGTCATGGCCGATGCACTGGCTCGGGCAAACGAGGATCAACCTGACATGGTCATCGATGTCGCCACGCTTACCGGTGCATGCGTGGTGGCGCTCGGCGAGCGGACGGCCGGTCTAATGACCTCGGACAGCCAGACGGCCGACCTACTTCTCGATGCCGCGGAAGCGGCGGGTGAGGATATCTGGCAGCTGCCGATCCCAAGTGAAATCCGCAGCAAACTCGACTCAAAGGTCGCCGACCTGCGCTCGACGACCGGAGATCGCTGGGCTGGTGCACTGGTTGCAGCGGCGTTTCTCCGGGAGTTCGTGGCTGATGGGACGCCATGGGCGCATCTCGACATTGCCGGGCCGGGCTTCTTCGACGGCAAGCCCTATGGCTATGTTGCGCCCGGCGGAACCGGGATCGGCGTACGCACCCTCATCGCTCTGGCACGCCGGCTCGCCACCTGAAGTGAACAGCCGTGCTGACAGCTGCCCCGGCACCTAGTCATCCATCCCATCGACCAGGCACCTCTGTCAGCACGGCTGGAGGTGTGAGACGCCGCCCCCCAAGGCGGTTCGTTATGAGGTAGTCAGGTAACCCCACTTCGCCGACGTTCACACGTTTGTGATTCCGGCATCAAATCCTGCTGGATTGGTCGCGCTTGTATTGAGTGAGACGTTCTTAGCGCAGAACAGGTTCAACGCAGGTCTGGATGCTTCTTGTTGCGACTGTTGTAGTCGCGCATCCGCTGCGGATAGCCCACGACCGCTGCGTCGTAGCCGGGAATCTGTAGATGTTCGGCGAAGGAATGGGCCCACTCCGGTGATGGGACCACTCGTCTCGTCCATTCACCGTCGAAGGCGACCAGCAACAAGGTCGTCTGGGTTACCGCCGTCTGCGGTTCAATGAAGGCCTCGACCCCGCGTCGAGTGCGTGCGAACTGAGTGAGGTGCGACGTGACAGCGTCGTCGATAGTGCGACTTTGCGACGCGTAGCGGCCCTTCTTCTTCACCCGGGTCGCCGTCCGCCGGAACCAACTCATGCGCCAATTATTGCCGCTACCTTCGATAATCGCGGGCCTTCGCCGGCTGAGAGGATGGCGCTATGGCAGCTTCCAATAGCACGGCCGGCGTGACCGACGCTCGCAGTGCCGGGCCGTTCGATTTGCTCGTGCTTGGTGCCGGCAGCGGTGGCTACGCCTGCGCCTTGCGGGCAGCTCAGCTCGGATTGACAGTTGGGCTGGTCGAAAAGGACAAGGTCGGCGGCACCTGTCTACATCGCGGCTGCATTCCGACCAAGGCGATATTGCATGCCGCCGAGGTGGCGGACTCCGTACGCAATGGCAGCCAGTTCGGTATTTACGCAGCGATCGACAAGATCGACCTGGCCGGTGTGGTCTCTTACGCTGACAGCGTCGTGGACCGCATTTACAAAGGTCTATCCGGGCTCGTCAGCGCGGGCGGCATTACGATCATCCAGGGTGCAGGCCGGCTGACCCTACGTAACGGACGGCCGTCCGTTGCCGTCAACGATGAGACATACTCCGCACCCAATGTGGTTCTGGCAACGGGGTCGTACTCTCGCTCACTGCCGGGCATTGATGTTGACGGGGTCAAAATCCTCACTAGCGAGCACGCGCTCCGTCTTGATCACCTTCCCGCCTCGGCGATTGTGCTCGGCGGCGGAGTTGTCGGCGTCGAGTTTGCCTCGGCCTGGCGGTCGTTCGGGGTAGATGTCACGGTCGTGGAAGCACTCCCCCGACTTGTCTCCGGCGAAGATCAAAGCATTTCCGCGGCTCTGGAACGGGCATTCGGCAGGCGCAAGATCAAGGTCATTACCGAGGCCGCAATGTCAGCGTGTCACCCAACAGACTCCGGCGTACGTCTGGAGCTCAGCGGCGGACAGGTGCTTGAGGCAGAGGTGTTGTTGGTCGCCGTCGGTCGCGGACCGCAGACCGCTGATCTTGGATATCAGCAAGCCGGGATTGATCTTGAAGATGCCTTCGTCAGGGTCACCGAGCGACTCGAGACCTCGATCCCAGGAATCTATGCGGTCGGTGATGTGGTGCGTGGTTTGCAGCTCGCGCATCGCGGCTTCGTGCAGGGGATTTTCATCGCCGAGGAGATCGCCCATCGCCGTGGCATCCTCGAGCAGGCACCAGCTCCCGTCGACGACGCGGAGGTTCCACGCATCACCTACTGCGACCCAGAGATCGCCTCCGTCGGACTCACTGAAGACCAAGCGCGG
>JBKPEY010000318.1:0-3604 GCA_046744405.1 Actinomycetota bacterium | reverse complement strand
AACGTGACTCTTATCAGCTGCGGCATGGCCGCCTTGGCGTATTTGCCGTGGCGTTCTTTGTCATCTCAGCTGCTGCGCCACTCACCGCCATGGCCGGCGGAGCGCCTGTCGCCATGCTGCTCGGGAACGGCCCAGGGATTCCGCTCGCGTACGTCGTGGTCAGCCTCATCTTGCTGATCTTCGCTGTGGGCTACACGGCGATGGCGCGTCACCACACCAGCACCGGAGCTTTCTACAGCTTCGTCTCACGGGGTCTGAGGCAACCCGCCGGTGGAGCTGCGGCGATGATCGCCCTGCTGGGCTACAACGCAATGCAGATTGGGCTGTATGGATTGTTCGCTGCAGCTGCCGCGGGATTCTTCAGCGAAAACCTCGGGATCAACCTGCCGTGGTGGGTCTATGCGTTCGTCGGCATGGCGATCATTGCAGTGCTCGGCTACCGGCAAGTCGATCTATCAGTAAAGGTGCTGGCGATCTTGGTGAGCCTCGAGTTCTTGATCGTGCTGATCTTGGACGCGGCGATCTTGATCCAGGGTGGCCAGGGCGGCACGGCGCCGCTGAGCGCCGTTCCGTTCACCTGGGCCAGTTTCCTCAGTGGCTCAGTTGCCATTGCCTTGCTGTTCAACTTCGCATCGTTTATCGGTTTTGAGGCGACCACGATCTACAGCGAGGAGGCCAGGGACCCCAAACAGACTGTTCCGCGGGCAACCTATGTCGCAGTTTTGACGATCGGCATCTTCTACACCGTCACCACATACCTGATGGTTGAAGGCCAAGGCGCAGCAGGTCTGCAGGAATACCTTGGCGGCCTGCAGCCGGACCCAACCGCGTTTCTTTTCGTACTGGGTCAGACCTACATCGGGACTGCCCTAACGACGGTGATGTCGCTGCTGTTCATTTCCAGCGTCTTCGCGGCCTTGCTGGCCTTCCACAACGCAGTGGCGCGTTACCTGTACGCCCTCGGCCGAGAAGGGCTTGTCCCGGCACAACTTGGCCGCACCCACACAAAGCACCTCAGCCCTCACACCGGCTCGCTTAGCCAGTCGGTGCTGGCCTTTGTCATAGTGCTGGTATTTGTTCTCACCAACCAAGATCCGGTTCTGGCGCTCTTCACCTGGCTTACCCAGCTCGGCACGTTGGCGATCATCGTGTTGATGGCCTTGGCCTCGTTTGCGGTCATAGCCTTCTTCGCTCGGCACCGCGACTTCGACTCCAACGTGTTCCGCACCACTATCGCGCCGATTGTTGGAGGGCTTGCAATGTCGGCCGTTGCGATATACGCGGCTTCCCAGTTCGGGCTACTGATCGGCAATCCCGAGAGTCCGCTGCGCTGGATCTTGCCTGCCTTGATCATCGTGGCAGCGATCGCGGGAGTTCTCGCAGCGATCAACTTGAAGCGACGCTCGCCGGAGTTGTACGCCCAGATGGGTCGGCATCGCGATATCGAGCTGTTGCCAGGGGCCTAGCCCCTTGCGCCTGCCGGCGCATGTTCTTGGAGTAATGAATTGCAAGTTCAGGTTTCGGCATGGCTTGGGATGGCAAAGGGATCGAACAGCTCAGTCCCGCATCCCACGCACACCCTGTCGGTTGCTGGAGTTACGCCCTCGCACTGTTGGCAGAAGATGACGCGTTGCCGTGGCGTGATCATTTCCCAGAGCGCGGCGAAATGACTGTACTGCCAGCGGTCGCGGAAGAGCTGGCGCATGGCGGCCTGGTGTTCATCGCTGGAGAAGAATTCCTCGGCATCGGCGGGCGTACGCCACAGTGCGATCAAGGTGAAGTGTGGCCCATCAGCGAAGGTGAACCGGCGGATGAATCCGGGTGCCACCGCTAGCCGTTCGCTAAGCCCAGCTGCCGCCAGCCAGAACGCTTCGGCTCGTCGTTTCTCGACGAAGGTCGCCTGCAAGATCAGCACCGCAGCCGCCGCCTCGGGTCCGAGATGACGCTCGGGTCCTTGCTGTACGCCCAACATGGTTGGAACAACGCGGACCCCTTCGACGGCCGCCATTCTCTCGATCGCCGCCGCCGGTGGCGGCTGAGTAAGAAGCTCGGGCACTGTGCCCCCCTCCCACATTGATCCGACATTTGGTCGGATGAATACAAGTACTGTAGGATGAACCTATGGTCGAAGTCAAGGAGAAGCGCAAGTACTCCTCAACTGTCCGCGATGAACAGGCAGCCCGTACGCGCGCCCGCATCCTTGATGCGGCATCCGACCTATTCCTCGAGCGCGGCTATGCACGGACCACCATGAAGGACATCGCCGAGCGGGCAGATGTCGCGCGCGACACCGTGCATGCGATCTTCGGCAACAAGGCACGAGTGCTGACCGCGCTCATCGACGTTCGCCTGGTGCCTGACGCCGGTGTCGACAACATCACCCAACGACCCGATGCACTAGCGATCAAGAATGAGGCTGACCAAGGCAAGCAGATCGAGATGTTCGCCAAGTTCATCGCCGGCATCTCGACAGGGCTGCGGCCGGTGTTTGAGGTCCTGCGCACCGCATCGGCCGTCGAGCCGGAGATGGCAAGAGTCTTTGTGGAGATGGATCGCTACCGCATGATCAACATGCAGACGTACGCGAAGTGGATCGCGGCGCGCGGCCAGCTGCGTGTCAGCACGCGGCGAGCGGGGGAGATCATCTGGGCCCTCGCTAGTCCGGACGTCGCGCGGATGCTTTGCGAGGAGATTGGCTGGACTGAGTCGCAGCACGCCCGTTGGCTGGCCGACACGCTTATCCGGACCTTGCTAGCGGACGACTAGTGCCCGTGGCGTGCCGGAAGGCTGCAGCTTGCCGGCAGTTCCCTAGCCTGGCCGTTCGATGTGGGCTCAGCGGAGGAAGATAGGCACGTGTTCACGTTGACGTCGCCGGAGTTTGACGAGGGCCAAGAGATGGCGCAGAAGTATGGAAAGAAGATCCAGAACGTCTCACCTCCGTTGGAGTGGCACGAGGTGCCCGAGGGGACCAGGTCGTTCGCACTCGAGTTCGTCGACATCCATCCGGTAGCGACAGACTTTGTGCATTGGCTGATCGCAGACATCGATCCGCAGATCAACACAATCCCAGAGGGAGCGGCTGGCGGGACAAGTTCCGGCTTTACCGAGGTCAAACCGTACGAGGGCCCCTTCCCGCCTTCCGGGACTCATGATTATCAATTCACCCTCTACGCCCTGACAACTGACAGCCTCGATGCAGGACCTGGCGCGAAGTTGCAAGAATTCAGGAAAGCAGCCGAACAGAACTTGCTAAGCAAGACGGCGCTGATCGCGAAATTCACCAATATCAAATAATCGACAGCCGACTGTCGCCAGCTGCCCTTAGTCGCTCCACTTCTCACCCGTGAGCTGCTCGAAGATCTCAACATAACGAGCACGGCTCTCAGCGATCACATCTGGTGGCACCGGCGGCCCTGGATAGGTACGATCCCAATCGCTCAATGAGGATGACCAGTCCCTCAAATACTGCTTGTCGTATGACCACTGCGGTCGGCCCGGCTGATACTCCGACACCTTCCAAAACCGCGATGAATCTGGTGTCAGGAGCTCATCGGCCAAGATCAATGAACCAGCAGCGTCCCGTCCGAATTCGAGCTTGGTATCT
>JBKPEY010000056.1:0-3098 GCA_046744405.1 Actinomycetota bacterium | reverse complement strand
ACGCGCTTGTAGTGGTTATAGACGGCAACGGCCAGTGCTTTCTTCGCGTTGCTCTGGCCGATGACGTAGCTGTCAAGAAATTGGCGGATCTGATGTGGCTTGGGCAGCTCATCGAGCAGGCCGACCTCGCCGCCCTCGGAGAATTCTTCTTCGATGATCTCGTTGCAGAGGTCTATACATTCGTCGCAGATGTAGACCCCAGGACCAGCGATGAGCTTCTTTACTTGCTTCTGGCTCTTTCCGCAGAAAGAGCACTTCAGCAAGTCGCCGCTCTCTCCGATGCGCGCCACACCGCCTCCTCTCTCTGCCCGATAATGTCGCTGGGCCCGATCGGGTGGCTGGCCGATCGTGCGGCTGGTTTTCCCACCCTAGCCTGACCAATCCATGAAGTGGAGCACATTTGATTTCTGGTCAGCTAGGCGCTGCCACTAGACCGGAACGGCCTTGAGCGAGGTCAAGACCTCATCGATGATGCCGTAATCGCGTGCCTGATCCGCCGTCAGGTACTTGTCCCGCTCGATATCCCGACTTACCTCTTCTGTTGTCCGGCCGGTGTCTTCGGCCAGCATCTGCTCCATCAGCGACCGGATCCGCAGTATCTCCCTGGCCTGAATCTCGATGTCAGAGGACTGCCCGTAGCCTCCCTCTGTCGCCGGCTGGTGAATCAGGATCCGGCTGTTCGGCAGCGCCAGCCGCTTGCCCTTGGTACCCGCCGCCAAGATCACCGCAGCGGCCGAGGCTGCTTGCCCGAGGCACACTGTGCGTACGTCCGGCTTGATGTAGCGCATGGTGTCGTAGATCGCGGTAAGAGCTGTGAAGGAACCGCCAGGTGAGTTGATGTAGATCTCGATGTCGCGCTCGGCGTCCATCTGCTGCAGGCACAGCAACTGAGCCATGACCGCATTCGCGATGTCGTCGGAGATCGGGGTGCCGAGGAAGATGATGCGGTCCTCGAAGAGCTTGGTGTACGGGTCGATGCGCCGCATGCCGTACGACGTCCGCTCCTCCCACTGCGGAATGTAGTAGTCCATCGTCGGGGAGAAAGGCTGGCCCGTGGCAGTCTGATTCAAAGCGAGGGGCGAGCCAAATGTGTTACTCATTTCGATTCGCTCCTTCACTGGTTCGGGGCTTGGGCGGACGGGATCTGGGCCGCAGTGGCAAAGACATGATCGATGAAGCCGTACGCCAGAGCCTGTTCCGCGGTGAACCACCGGTCGCGATCTGAGTCGGCCTCGATCTGGTCGAGGGTCTGACCGGTGTGCTCGGCAATCAGCCGCTGCATCGTCGACTTGATGTGCAGGGACTGCTCCGCCTGAATACGGATATCGCTGGCCGTACCACCAAGGCCACCGGAGGGTTGGTGCATCATGATCCGGCTGTGCGGCAGCGCGTACCGCTTGCCTTTCTGGCCTGCACAGAGCAGGAACTGACCCATCGAGGCAGCCAGTCCGATCGCCACAGTCGCCACATCGTTGGAAATCCACTTCATGGTGTCGTAGATCGCCATACCGGAGTCGACCGACCCGCCAGGTGAGTTGATGTAGAGATAGATGTCCTTGTGTGGATCCTCTGCGTTCAACAACAGCATCTGAGCGCAGATGGCATTGGCATTTTCGTCTTTGACCTCAGAGCCGAGAAAAATAATGCGGTTTTGTAGCAGGGATTGGTAGACGTTGTCGTCGAGTCCAAATCCATTCCGGTTACCTGAGTTGTAGTCCATGGGGCGCACTGCCAACGGCTGATTTGAGACGCTGAAAAATCCAGATTCGGGAGTGGGGTTCACGTTGACGAACCTACCCCGGAGCGTCTTGCGAGTCGCGCGGAAATCAGCTGTGTTCGCTGTGGGCGCAGAACGGTGAAGATCACCGAACGACTGGCATCAGGCCTCTGGCCGCTGCGTTGATTCGGCCGACTCCTCAGCATCGTCGGCAACGTCATCCCCGGCGGCTTCGGCCTCCTGCTCGGCGTAGCTGCCGTCCTCGTGGAGGTTTGCCAGCGGCACCACCGAACCGTTGGAATCTGTCACGGTCGCTGACTCGACGATCATCGCCAGCGCCTTCCCTCGCCGAATTTCGAGCATGTACTCCTCGATGTGGTGGGGATGTTCCTGCAGATGATCAGCGATCTGCTGCGGCGGCACGCCCTCGGTCTGGGCCTTTCGCAGGATGTGTTGGGTGAGATCGTTCTGATCGACATCGATTGCGCTCTCATCGGCAACCTTGTCCAAGACGATCTGCGCCTTCAGCGCTTGCTCACCCCGGTTCTCCAGGTCGGTCCAGAACTCATCTTCGGTCTGATCTTCGGCAATGTCGGCGAGGTACTGCTCCACGGTCAGCCCGGCCTGCGCAAGCTGTTCGGTGATCTGCCTCCGCCGGCCATCAATTTCTGAATTGAGCAGATGCTCGGGTACCTCGATGTCAAGCTGCCCGATCAAAGTCTCCAGCACGGCATCGCGTGCCTGACTCGCCTGCTCGAGCCGGGCCATCCGGGTGAGGCGCTCCTTGACGTTGGCACGGAGCTCCTCCATGGTGTCGAACTCGGAAGCCTCTTGGGCGAATGCATCATCGGCCTCAGGAAGCTCCGCCTTTTGCACCTTGCTGACGGTGACCTGGATATCGGCTTTCTCATCCTTCAGTGGGCCGCTCACCAGCGTCGAGGAGAAGGTCGCCGACTCGCCAGCAGACAGCCCGATCACCGCTTCGTCGAGTCCGTCCAGCATCTGTCCGGAACCGATGGTGTACTCCACATCGTCGGCGGTCGCATCGGCTAGCGGCTCGCCGTCTCTGTTCGCTACCAGACTGATGGTGACGATGTCGCCTTCAGCCGCCGGACGCTCCACCGTTTCCCGAGATCCGAAACGATTGCGGAGTAGATCGATCTGACCGTCAACCAGCGTGTCCGGCACATCCAGCGCCTCCACCTGTGCCTGTAGTGCGGAGAAGTCGGGAAGATCAAAATCGGGACGTACGTCGACCTCTGCCGTGAACTCGATGACGTCGCCGTCTTCGAGTTTGGTCACCTCGACGTCGGGTTGGGCCAGCGGCGAGAGCTTGTTCTCAGTTACTGCCGCCCCGTAGAAGCCCTGCCATGAGTTGTTG
>JBKPEY010000451.1:0-5789 GCA_046744405.1 Actinomycetota bacterium | reverse complement strand
ATAAAACAAGATGCCAATCCGTGGACCCGAAGGATCGGTGACCCGGGGACGTGGCAGCACTCCCCAAACCGGCTGCTCGACCGGAGGCTGAAAGCCGACACCGGTAAGCAGCACGGTGTCGCACAGAAAGGCGTGCAGCTCTCTGAGGTTGCCCGGCCCGCCGTGCGCCAGATAGACGTGCGCATCCGCGGCGACACCGACGGAAATCGTGGACAGCTCCATGAGCTCGGCGTTTGGGGCCTGCTCGCCGCCGAGCACCAGCAGAGGTTTCTCGGTCGCCCGGAACCGTTCGAAGCCGCTGCACAGCAACTGCGGCGATCCAAGTATCCGGGCCACGATCAGGTCACAGGCCTCCAGCACCTCCCCAAGCTCCGCGTGACCGGCTCGGGCCGGGTTGGCCAAGACATAGTCTGCAGCACTGGCCCGCGCCGAGAGCAGATCAGTGTCGGACGTCGAGAGCAGAGCGATCCGCGGCACCCAGGGAGCCTAACCTGCTCGGGCGCCGTTATACCCTGCGGCGATGAGCGTTACCGACTGGCTGCTCGACGGTGACCCCGCCATCCGCTGGCAGGTCCTGCGCGACCTCCAGAACGTATCGCCCAAGGACTTCGTGGCTGAGCGGGCTCGGGTCGAGCGCGACGGTTGGGGCGCGCGACTGCTCGCGCTCGAGGGTCCCGACGGGCTTTGGGACGGCGGCGCCTGCTTTCCAGCGTCCTACACCGGCGGTGAACCGGGGCAGCCCTGGACCGCGACGATGCACACGCTGCAGACACTGCAGCTTTGCGGGCTCGACCCGGCGTCGCAGTCCGCCCGACGGGCGATTGCGCTCGTCGCGAAGAACGGGCGTTGGGAGCACGCCGGACAGCGCTACTTCGACGGCGAGGTCGAGCCGTGCATCAACGGCCGGACGATCGAGACCGGGGCGTACTTCGGGGTGGATGTCACAACGATGGTGGACCGAATCCTCGGCGAGCGGCTGGACGACGGCGGCTGGAACTGCGAAGTCGAGAACGGTTCGGTGCGCTCCTCCTTTGACACCACCATCAATGTGCTCGACGGGCTGCTCGAGTTCGAACGAGCTACCGGCGGATCAGCGGAGGTGCGTGCGGCGCGGCGCAGCGGTGAGGAATACCTGCTCGAGCGCGGGCTGTTCCGCCGCAAGAGCACCGGCGAGGTCGTCGACCCGACGTATCTGGAGTTCGCCTTCCCCTATTACTGGCACTATGACGTGCTCCGAGCGCTTGACTACTTCCGCTGGTCGGGCAACGATCCGGATCCCCGGATGGCCGAGGCTGTGGAGGTCGTGCGATCGAAGCGGCAGCCCGACGGCCGCTGGCTGCTCGAGCACGTCCACCCGGGGCGCATCCACTTCGACTTAGAGGGCGGCGTGGGGACACCGAGCCGCTGGAACACCCTCCGGGCCCTCCGAGTGCTCAATTGGTGGGAAGGTTCAGCCTGACGCGTTCGCCGGCCAGTTGCGGCTTTGCTTGCGCCAGTCCGCATAGCCGTTAGGTCGCCCGTCATGGGAAGGTGGCACTTACGATGGCGGGCGTGACTCGCGCGGACCGGTGCCCTGGGGTGCTGCGGCCCCATCTGGCGCAGGACGGTGCTGTAGTCCGGATCCGTATTCCTGGAGGACAGACGACCGGTGCCTCGCTCGGCCGGCTGAGCCGGATTGCGCAGGCGTTTGGTAGTGCAGATCTACAGCTGACCTCGCGCGCTGGGGTGCAGCTCCGCGGGCTGCCCGATCCCGTGCCCGCCAGTCTTGTGGGTGCGGTACGGGAGGCAGGCTTTCTGCCGTCCGATACCCATGAGCGGGTCCGCAATATCGTCGCCTCCCCGCTCACCGGGATCAGCGGTGGCGCCGTCGATGTCCGACCCCTGGTGGTCAGGCTGGACGCCGGGCTCTGCGCCGATCCTGATCTGGCGAAGCTGCCGAGCCGATTCCTTTTTGCCATCGACGACGGCCGCGGTGACGTAACGGGATCCCCCTTTGATCTTGGGTATCGGGCCGTTGATCAAGATCATGGCTGGGCGCTGATCGGCGGAGCCTTCGGCATCGCGGTATCTGAGGCCGATGCCGTGGCGCTGTTGCTTGATCTTGCTCAGCAGTTCCTTGCGGCCAGCCAGCGGGCCGGCGGAGTGTGGCATGTTCGCGATCTACCCGAGTGGGTGAGAAGCCTCCAAGGCATCCGCACGGTGGAGTTGTCGCACTTGACAACTGGCAGCCCCCTCGGCGCGGTTGGCGGTGCTGCCTCGGTCCAGGTGCCGTTGGCCTTATTGACGCCAGCGCAGGCGGCAACGGTCAAGGTCGCTGCGACCGGGCCGGTGGTGATCACACTCTCACGCGGTCTGGTGGTGCCCGGAGCTGCGCAGCACTTGGCTTCACTCCTCGAGGCAGGTTTGATCGACGATCCGGATTCCCCGTGGTCGGCGATTTCGGCCTGCGTTGGTGGCCCTTCTTGTCGGCAGTCGTTGATCAATACGCGGGCTTACGCGACTGCCCTCGCTCAGTCCGGATCGTCCCTAGGACGGACCCATATCAGCGGTTGCGAACGACGCTGCGGTGCACCCGCCAGTGCTCATATTGATCTTGTGGCGCCCGCTGCCAGCGATCTGCTGGCACTCGCTGGGGAGGCGCGGTGACATCCGCCCCGGTGCGGCGCTACGACTATGTCAAAGAGCCCGCAGAGATCTATCGGAGGTCATTTGCCACCATCCGATCGGAAGCTAACCTCTCGAAGCTGCCCGAGGAGATGCGTCCCGTCGCGGTCCGGATGATTCACGCTTCGGGCGATGTCGGGCTGGTCGAAGATCTTGCGTTTCATCCGGGACTGGTCTCTGCCGCCCGCACTGCCCTCCATGGCGGAGCGATGATCCTCACCGACACCCAGATGCTCGCCGCTGGCGTCACTCGGAGGCGACTCCCTGCCGAGAACGACGTTGTCTGCCTGCTGGACGATCCTCGAGCACGCGAGCTGTCAGCCCGCTGGGGAACCACCCGGTCTGCAGCCGCTGTCTCGCTCTGGGCCGAGCGCTTGGCAGGTGCCGTCGTAGCGATCGGCAACGCGCCAACGGCGCTGTTCCACCTGCTGGAGTTGATCGCTGATGACGCGCCGCATCCGGCCGCGATAATCGGGATTCCGGTTGGTTTCGTCGGATCGGCCGAGTCGAAGATCGCGTTGGCTGAAAATCCGTGGGGTATTCCGTGGCTTGTGGTGCATGGCCGCCGTGGAGGATCTGCCTTGTGCGCGGCGGCGATCAACGCCTTGGCGCAGAAATCGGAGATTTCGTGACCGGGCACCTTTACGGGGTCGGCGTTGGGCCGGGCGATCCCGAGCTGATCACTCTCAAGGCGGCTCGGCTGATCAGGAATGCAGATGTGATCGCGTACCACTCTGGGACGGCCGGCCGATCGATTGCCCGCACCATTGCTGGTTCGCTGATCGCCGAGGACGTGATCGAGGAGCTGCTCATATATCCGGTCACGACAGGTCCGACTGATCATCCGCTCGGCTACTACGGCGCGGTCGATGATTTCTACGACGAGTCTGCCGAGCGCCTGACCAAGCACCTTGATGCCGGAAGGACTGTCGTCGTACTCGCCGAGGGCGACCCGCTGTTCTACAGCTCATATATGTACCTCCACGACCGGCTCTCACCGCGTTTTCCAAGTGAGATCGTGCCCGGAGTTACGTCGCTGACCGCCGCTGCGACCGCTCTAAAGACCCCGCTCGCGCGGCATGAGGATGTCCTGGTCGTATTGCCGGGGACCCTGCCGGTGCCAGAGCTCGCCCGGCGCCTTGCCGACACCGATGCCGCGGCAATCATGAAGTTGGGCCGGACCTTCGCCGCCGTACGCGAGGCGTTGCGTCAGTCCAGTCGGCTCGATGATGCGCTCTATGTCGAGAGAGCCACCACTGGTGAACAACGCGTCCTCTCGGTGGCCGAGGTGGATCCCGCGGCCGTGCCGTACTTTTCCATGATCGTTGTGCCCGGTCGGGATCGGCGGGTCGCTCGGGCGGATCGATTCCCCGGCCAGCAAGAGCAACTCTTCTCTGATGATACGGATGGTCCACGGCTTTTCGTGGTCGGTCTTGGGCCGGGATCCGACAGCTGGACCACGCCTGAGGTTTCTCAGTTGCTCACGCAAGTTGATCATGTTGTGGGCTACGGACCATATCTTGATCGGCTGGGCACCCGGCCAGGCCTCCGACGACATGCCAGTGGCAATACCGTAGAGGTGGAGCGCGCTCGCTACGCTCTTGATCTTGCCCTGGCTGGCGAGCGGGTGGCAGTCGTTTCCGGCGGAGATGCGGGAGTCTTCGGGATGGCATCCGCCGTCTTTGAGGCAGCCGAGGACGATCGGTACGCCGGAGTCAAGATCACTGTCCTTCCTGGCGTGACAGCCGCCCAGGCCGTTGCCGCCCGGGCCGGGGCGCCGCTCGGCGGTGACTACGCAGTTCTGTCACTCTCCGACCGGCTGAAGCCATGGCCAGTGATCGAGAAGCGGTTGCGTGCCATCGCTGATGCTGATCTGGTGCTCGCCCTCTACAACCCGGCCTCGCGTACCCGGCGGGAACAGATTGTCCGGGCCCGGGAGCTGTTGCTTGAGCTACGCCCGGCAGATACGCCTGTCATCGTGGGCCGTCGGGTAGGTCACCAGGATGAAGATCTCAGCGTCACGACCCTTGAGGCTTTGCAGCCGACCAGCATCGACATGAGCTGCCTGCTGATCATTGGTTCGAGCCAAACCCGACGCAGCCACGGCTCGATGGTCTGGACTAGCCGGTCTTACCCGGTCGCCGGAAATGAGGAGCCTGAGGCGGCTAACGACGCCGCTTGCCATACAGATGAGACTCCACAAATTCCTCAGCATGCAGTGCCTCACCGACCATGATCACGGCCGCCTGCCGGACGCCGGCCCGCTCAACCTGATCGGCGATAGTCGCCACTGTGCCGCGCAGCACCTGCTCTGTCGGCTGAGTCGCATTCGCGACCACGACAACCGGACAGTCCGGCCCATACGCAGGCGTCAGCTCGACGCAGAGCCGCCGAATCCGCCGAATAGCCAAGTGGATGATCATGGTGGCCCGAGCCTGGGACAGATACCCCAGGGATTCCGTCTCCGGCATAGCGGTTGAGACGGCTTGTGTACGGGTCAAGATCACCGTCTGGGCGAGCTCTGGAACGGTTAGTTCCCGGCCAATGATCGCAGCGGCGGCGGCGTACGCCGGTATTCCTGGCGTGACGTCCCAGCCCACGCCTGCCGCGTCGAGACGTCGGGTCTGCTCTGCCACCGCTGAATAGATGGAAGGATCTCCGGAGCAGAGCCGTGCGACATCCTCGCCGCGCCGATGAGCGGCAACCAAGTGATCTGTAATCTCGTCAAGATCAAGATGCTGACTGTCGATCAGGTTGGCGCCGGGCGGACAATGCGCCAAGATCTGATCATCAATGTAGGTGCCCGCATACAAGCAAACCGGAGAAGACTCGATCAGCCGTACGGCCCGCAGTGTCAAGAGATCAGCCGCACCAGGACCTGCGCCGATGAAATGAACCGTCATTGCGGACCCTTGATCGCGCACCACTGCACCACCGGTCGCGCTGGTCGCCAGCCGTGATAGCCCCCGATCGGCTCCAAGTGCTCCACCGAGTGTCGGCTCAGCTCACCGCCATGACGCCTCCAGAAGTCGATCACAATCATCTCGGTCTCCTGGGTTACGGCATGAACAACCACCCGGCCATCTGGCTGCAGCGCCGCCCATGACGCATCCAGCGTCTCAGCA
>JBKPEY010000453.1:0-7045 GCA_046744405.1 Actinomycetota bacterium | reverse complement strand
GCCAAGCGCTGAATGCGGGCGAAGCCATAGCCTTGGGTCCGCGCGGTTTCAAGATCAAAATCCTCAAAGGCGCTCTGATCACTCAGCAACTCGTCGTAGGTCTCACCGTCGTTGAGAGTTGGCTGACTCAATTCAGCGACGCGGCCAGCCTCGAGGGCCTCCTGCACTTCAGGATCAGCACGGAACGCCTGCGCCCGCTCCCGCAGCGTCAGATAGAGCTCCATGTTCGCTGCGGCAGACTCCCAGACGCCGTCAATGTCCTCGGTACGCAGAGGTTTGTAGTCGAAGTGTCTCGGTCCGTCGTAGGTCGGTCCGCCGCCGGGAGCCCCGTTCTCCAACAGATCAACGGTGGAGAAGGCCTGCAACAGATCGCCATTGCCGAAGACCAGGTCCTGATCGAAGCGCGGCCCCTTCTGGCCGTTCAGGTCGATATGGAACAGCTTCCCCGCCCACAAAGCCTGCGCTATGCCGTGGGTGTAGTTCAGGCACGCCATCTGCTCATGCCCGGTCTCGGGGTTGATGCCGACCATGTCAGCGTGCTCCAACTCATTGATGAAGGCCAACGCGTGCCCGATGGACGGCAACAAAATGTCGCCGCGCGGCTCGTTGGGTTTCGGCTCGATGGCAAACCGCATCCCATAGCCACGGTCGATCGAATACTGAGCAAGGGTGTCCATCGCCTCTCGATAGCGGTCCAGCGCGGCCCTCACATCCTTAGCAAATTCGACTTCCGAACCCTCCCGGCCGCCCCAAAAAACATAAATCTGCGCGCCTAGCTCGGCCGCCAGGTCCATATTGCGCATCACCTTGCGGATGGCGTACCGCCGCACACTCCGGTCGTTGCTGGTGAATCCGCCGTCTTTGAAGACCGGGTCATAGAAAAGGTTGGTGGTCACCATCGGCACGACCATGCCAGTCTCATCCAGCGCGGCAGTGAACTCATCGATGATCCGCTGACGCTCCGAGCTGCTGCTGCCCGGCGGAATCAGATCGTCGTCGTGAAAGGTGATGCCGTACGCCCCAAGCCCGGCGAGCTTGTTCACCGCCTCGACGGCAGCGAGGACCGGCCGGGTTGCCTCCCCGAACAGATCCCGCGCCTGCCATCCGACGGTCCACAAACCGAAGCTGAACTTGTCCTCCCGAGTGGGCTGCGGTGCCATGAGACTCTCCTAGGTGGTTGACCGGTACCTGACGCTGACAGGAGTATCCATTACCCGCTCGCCGTGGAGCGTACGGGTCTCTCCGACTAATTGGACCGACACAGGCCCGGCGAAGGTGCTGCCAGCTGTGCCTACGCGGAATGTCACCTCGCCCGGCTCCACGATCCGTTCCAAGATGCGGCCGGTGAACGACAGCCGGTCGGAGTGCACCGTGAACGACACCTCAGCCGACTCGCCGGCATCCAACCGCACACGGGCGAATCCGATCAGCTGGGTGACCGGACGCGTCACGCTCGCGACCGGATCCGCGGCGTACAGCTGGACGACCTCGTGCCCCACCCGATCTCCGGAGTTACGTACGGTGACCGTCAGCTCGACGGTCTCTGCGGTGTCGATCTCGGCCGCGCTGGCCCGCAGATTCGCGTAGTCGAACGAGGTGTAAGTCAGGCCGTGCCCAAACGGGAATGCCGGGGTCGGGTCCAGGTTGCTCACCCCGTGCGACCTTCCTCCGAACGACGTGTCATGTCCGAGGGGCGGCGCTAGGTAGGTGTGCGGCTGACCGCCGGCATGCCGCGGCACCTCGACCGGCAACTTGCCTGAGGGACTCACCCGGCCAGAGAGCGCGCCGGCCAGCGCTCTGCCACCCTCCTCGCCAGGGAAGAACGATTGCACGATTGCCGCCGCCCTGCCCTGGTACTGGCCTAATGCGTACGGGCGACCGGACAACGACACCAGCACGATCGGTCGCCCGGTCTGCAAGATCGCCTCGACCAATGCCGGCTGCTGACCCGGCAGGTCCAGGTCCCCAGCATCGCAGCCCTCCCCGGATGTTCCGCCCCCGAAGAGCCCGGCCCGGTCCCCGACCGCCAGCACCACTACATCAGCTGCCGAGGCCTCATCGACCGCGGCCGCGACCCTAGACAGGTCGCCACCGCTAACCTCGCAGCCCGGCTCATACCGCACCTCAGCCTCTGGGAACTCCGCCCGCAAGCCATCCAGCAGCGAGTCGGCCGCGATGCCAATGCCGCCTTCGAAATCGACGTGCATCGGAATGACGTGATTAGGAAAGGCGTAACAGCCGAAGAACGCCTGGGGATCGTCCGCGCACGGCCCGATCACCGCAATCCGCTGCGGGCTCTGCAGCGGCAACATGCCAGTCCGATTGTCCAGCAGCACAATGCTGGACTCCGCCATTCGGCGAGCGATGTCGCGATTCCTCTCAGAATCGAAGTCGATGCCGTCCTCCAGCGGTTCCGGTGACCAGTCGGCATCGAGCAGCCCAAGCTCCAGCTTTTGCGCCAGTACGCGCCGGAGCGCCCGGTCCACCAGTGCCTGCTCAACCCGCCCAGCCTCGATCTCGGCTAGCAGCGGCTCCCCGTAGCACAACGTGCTCGGCAACTCAATGTCGAGCCCGGCCGCCAACGCGTATGCGGCCGCGTCGCCCTTAGTTCCGGCGATCCGGTGCATCAGCTGCAGGAACGTCACCGCACCGTAGTCGGAGACGACCGTCCCTGTGAAGCCCCAGCCATCGCGCAACACCTCGGTCAGCAATCTGGGGTCGGAGGCGACCGGGATACCGTCAACGTCGGTGTAGGAATTCATGACGCTGCGCACCCGACCCACTCGTACCGCGTACTCGAACGGCGGCAGGATGTAGTCCGCCAACTCCCGCGGGCCGATATTCACCGGTGCGTGGTTGCGCGCAGCCTTCGACGCGGAATATCCCGCGAAGTGCTTGAGAGTCGCAATAATGCCGTTGTCTTCCAAACCCCGGACGTACGCGGTGCCAAGCTGGGATACCAGGTAGGGATCCTCGCCCATCGTTTCCTCAACCCGCCCCCAGCGATAGTCCCGGACTACATCCAGGACTGGCGAGAGACCCTGGTGTACGCCGACCGCGGCCATGTCACGGCCAATGGCCGAGGCCATCTCGTAGACCAAGTCCGGGTCGAAAGTTGCCGCCCAGGCGAGCGAGGTCGGATAGACGGTTGCCTGGTAGGTCGTGAAGCCGGTAAGGCATTCCTCATGGACGATGGCCGGAATGCCCAGCCGCGATGACTCCACCACTGTCCGCTGTAGGTCCCGAACCCGCTGCACCCCTTCGGCGGCCGTCACCGGTCTGGTCCCAAACACCCGGGTGAGCTGACCGAGTCCATTCGCCGCCGCCTCCGGCCATCGGATATCCCGACTGAACACGTTCTGCATCGGTGCCACTTCGCCGGTCGCGACGTCGAACCCCAGCCACACGCTGCCCAACTGAGCAAGCTTTTCCGGCAGGGTCATCTCGGCGGTCAGGGCATCAAGACGGGTCGAAGCATCTGCGTCGGGATCTTGCCAAATGCTCGCCGGTTGGGTCCGAGAGGTAGTCATTGGCATTCTTCCAAAAATGTTTGCTGGTTACTTGCCAAACCCGGCAGTCAGACCACGCAGCAGCTGCCGGCGGCCGACGATGTAGAGAATCAAGATCGGCAAGGTGGAGAGCACGACAGCGGCCAACACAGCTGGGATATTCGTTTGGTACTCGCCTTGGAAGGCCCACAGCGCTAGCGGCATGACGCGCTTCTCCGGACTCTGGGTCAAGATCAGGGCGAAGAGGAAGGCATTCCAGACGTTGAGGCCGTTGTAGATGCTGACCGTGACGATGGCCGGCCGAGTCAGCGGAAACGCCAACTTCCAAGCCATCTGCCAGTCGGTGCAGCCGTCCAGCCGCATGGATTCGAAGAGCTCGCGAGGTACGTCGCGGATGAAGTTGCTCAAGATCAGCACGGTGAGTGGGATCCCGAACGCGATGGAGGGCAAGATCAGCGCACCAAGCGAGTCGTACATGTGGATGCGAGTGATGATCAAGTAAATCGGGATGATCGTCGCCTGCAGCGGGATGGCAAGGCCCAGCAGGAACAAGGTGCGGCTGAAGCGCAGTAGTCGGCTGTCGCCACGGACGATCGCGTACGACGCTAGGAAGCTGAACAGCACGATCGGGATCACCGATCCGATGGTGACGATCAATGAGTTGAGGAAGTAACGCCCGATGCCAGCCTCGACCACGTCCTGGTACGCCGTAAGCGTCGGGGGGTTGGGCAAGGCGAGCGGATTCTGGGTGAAGTAGGCGCCCTGGTCTTTGAAGGTGGTGATCACCACGTAGTAGATCGGGATGATGATGATCACCAACCAGACCCAGGCGAACAGGCCACCCAGATAATTGCGACGGCCCTTCACTCGCCGCCGGAGAGCAGCCGAAGCCCTCGGAGGGGCGGTGACCGGAGTGGCAACTGTCGTCGTCATCTCACATCCCCTCCATCTGGCTGGCCCGCAGATCGCGGCCGCCCAGCCGCTGGATGATGATCGTCAAGGCCAGCCCCACGACGACGAGGATGACGCCGATGACGCTCGCCGCGCCCATCTGATTGGCCTGGAATCCGGTGATGTACATGTCGAGGGCCAGGATGCGCGTGGCGTTGCCTGGACCGCCCTGCGTGAGAACCCAGATCAGATCGAAGTAGACCAGGGATCCGACAAGCATCAGGGTCGAGGACGTAATGATCGTGTACTTCAGCTGCGGCAGAGTGATCGAGAAGAACTGCCGGATCCGCCCTGCTCCGTCGATTTGAGCCGCCTCGTACATCTGCTCGGGGATCTGCCGCACCCCGCCTTGGTACAGGAGCGTGTGGAAGGGGATGAACTGCCACGCGATCACGAAAACCACGGTGATGAACGCGAGCGTGGGATCCCCCAGCCAGTCCTGCGCCAGGAATGGCATGTGCAGACCGGCGCTCAACCCGAAGTTCGGGTCCAGGAGTGACTTGAAGGCGATGGCGATGGCAGCCGACGACATCAGCAGGGGTAGGAAGAACAGCACACCCAGCAGCGCCCGGTAGCGCTGTTGCCCCGCGATGAAGGTGCCCAGCAGCAGGCTGATCGGTGTCTGCACCACCCACGTGCAGATCATCAGCGCGAACGTCAGCCAGAGTGCGTGCCAAGTCTCTGGGTCGGTCAGCGTCTGTTGCCAGCTCTGACCGCCGACGAAGTTGATTGCACTGATCCCGTTCCAGTCGGTGAACGACAGCACCAGAACGCCGATCAACGGAACAAAGGCGAAGCCGAGGAACATGAGCAGGGCCGGAACGACGAGGATGCCAAGCCGACTCCTGGCGCCGACTGGGCGCGCACCCGCTTCCGACAGCTGGGCCTCCCCAGGCTGAACTAGAGGAGCGAGGGCGGTCATATCACTTCCCGATGGTGGCGTTCATTGCGGTCGCGAACTGCTCCGGGGTGATCTTCAACAAGAACAGCTGATCGATGTTGTTCAGCAACTCCGTCGCCTGGGTGGGACTCAGCGCCTGGTCCCAGGACTGCTGGAAGTTCGGTGCATCCTTGACCATGTTGAAGACGAACTGCATGAACGGGGCATCCGGTGAACTGGCCAGCTTCGATTCCGCGCCCTTGATCACCGGTACCTGGCCGCTTTTGATATACGCGTCCACCTCGGCATCGGTGAACATCCCGTCGGTGAAATAGGCCTTGGCAACCGTCTTCTCCTCATCAGTGGCCTTGGACGAGATGGAGAAATAACCCGCCGGGTTGCCGACAGTGTTCTTTGGGTCTCCCTTGCCGCCAGGCACGGTTGGGAAGTTCCCCCATCCAAGCCCGCTCGCAACGAACTTCGGTTGGCTCGCCTTCATGCTCCCGTATGCCCAGCCGCCGTGCAGCATCATGGCTGCCTTGCCGGTGTAGAGCAGGGCCTGGTCAGCGTTCGTGTCGGCGGCGATCGAGGAGAAGCCCTTGATAAAGCCGTTCGCTTTCACGAGCTCTTGGACCTTCTGGCCGGTGCTGATGACGGCCGGGTCGGACCACGCGTCGGGCTTGTTGGTATAGATCGCGTCGAAAACCTCTGGACCGCCGATCCGGTCGAACAGGTACTCCAACCACATCATCGAGGTCCACTTGGACTGACCACCTAGCGAGAACGGCGCCACGCCCTGACTATTGAACATGTCGACCAGGTTCATCACGTCATCCCAGGTGGCGGGGAGTTGAGCACCTGCCTTGTCGAACAGGGTTTTGTTGTAGTACAGAACGATCGGCTGGGTGCTTTGGATGGGGACCGCGTAGATCTTCCCGTCTATCGTCGCGGCCTTCCACACCGCTGGGATGTATTGGTTCTTGAAGTCAGGATTCTCGCTGAGCCAGCTCGTGAGGTCATCGACTTGGCCGGCGTCCGCATATGACCCGAGAATGCCGCCACCCCAGCCGTAGATGATCGTCGGCGCCTGTCCGGCTCCGACCGCGGTACGGATCTTTGCCTTGTAGGGGTCGTTCTGGAAGAACGTGACCTTGACCGTTCCCTTGCCGAGCTTGTTGAATGCGTCGACAGAGTCCTGCCGAATGCCTTGGTTGGGCTGCCCGCTCAGCGCCCACATGGTGGCGGTGCCAGCGGCACCACCGGCAGGCGCGCTGCCGCTGGCAGCTGCGCCGGGCTGAGCAGGACCTGAGGTGCCGCAGGCTGACAGCCCGAAGGCGCCGAGGGCTGAGCCTGCCGCAAGGCCGAGGAACGTACGGCGGCTGGTGCGCGAAGTTGTCATCGATCCTCCAGGGAGAGACAGGAAGAGCCTGCATGCGCGGCCCGAAAAGTTTCGAAAGGGTCGAAACGTTTCGCCCTAAGATAGGAACAGCTCAGGTCAGCTGTCAATACCTGCGCTAGGGATGAAATTCATGTATATATAGCGGTTATTGCAAGTGAGCAGCGCTCGAGAATGTTCGAAACTGCTTTAGGTCGGAGGCGACAGTGGCGAAACAGCGCACCACTCTTTCGGAGATCGCGGACCTCGCCGGAGTTTCGGTTGCCACCGTGTCGAAGGTGCTCAACGACCGCGCCGACGTCGCGCCCG
>JBKPEY010000100.1:0-4334 GCA_046744405.1 Actinomycetota bacterium | reverse complement strand
GTCGTGATTTATGAAGAACGGCTGCATCATGTGCCAGTCTGCTGGCTGTTTGGCGATCGTGTGGGCAAAAAAGTCAGCAACGTCCTGCATCATGGCGACCAGGCCCTCACGTCCCGGGCGTGGCGGGATCTGGTTGCCGATGATGATCGCCATACCGCCGTTGCTGAATTGGCAAACCGCCGGTAGCAAAGCTGCACCAGTACGCCGAGCGACCAGTGCTGGGCCGGCCGGCATGGTGATGCGCTCTCCTCGCCAGGTCACCGGGACACCGCTCCCAGCAAGGTCTCGATCCGCAAGCAGGCAAACGACTCGCCGGCGGCGGATCGCCTCGATCAACTGGGAGAGAACTTGCGGATCGCGATGGGAAAGCACCTGCATTCCAAGGCGTTCCCGAAAGGTGAGGAAGGCTGCGAACTCCTCGGGCGGCAGTTGCTCGACCACTGTCGTCACCGGCATTCCGGTTACGCAGGCCCAGGCTCCGGCCAGATCCCAATTGCCGCTGTGCGGCAGCGCGACGACTGCGCCTGATCCGGCGAACGCCTCGCGCACCGCGGGCTCATTGACGGCGCGAACACGGCCCTGAATCTCTGTCTCAGACCAGGCCGGCAGCGCCAAGACCTCATAGAAGCTACGAAGGTAGGACTTCACCGCAGCCCGCACGAGATGATCGCCGGCCGGTGCACCGCTGGCATATGCCAGATTGCGGCGCAGCGTACGGATATGGACGCCATTGCCGCGCAAGGCAACCCAGCTGATGGCGGAAATGATCATTGAGACCAGTCGGGTAGGAAGTCGAGCGGCCACCCGCCAGCCGTAGCGGTAGACCTTACGTACAAACCAGTTCCCCACCATGTCGCGCCGGGTCTGCGGCAGGGGCGCGACCACCGCGTCAGGCCGAACGCGCATCCGCGGCCTTGGCCTGCTTACGAACCTGGGCGATCCGCTGCAGCACCGTGATCATGCTCGTTATGGCCAAGGCAGCGACCGCAATGTTCAGCACGTAAGGAATCCCAAGGCCGGCCAAGAATGCGCCGGCCAGGATGATCACCAATCGGTCGGCCCGCGCCGCCAGACCGCCCTTACAGACGAATCCGAGACTCTCCGCGCGAGCCTTGACGTAAGAGGTCCATTGTCCAAAGACCAGTCCTGCCAACGCGATGCCCGCCCACAGCGTCGAGTCCTCCCGATATACGAAATACAGCAGGATGCCTCCGAAGACAGCTGCATCACCTAGCCGGTCGGAGGTGGAGTCGAGGAAGGCACCCCAGTTGCTCGCCGTGCCAGTGATCTTGGCCATCAGGCCGTCGATCATGTCCGAGATCACAAAGACGGTAACGATCAAGACCCCCTGCCAGAGCCAGCCTTGGGGGAAGCAGATCAGTGCTGCGAGTACCACACCGAGCGTGCCAATGATCGTCACAACATCGGGTGAGACCCCAAGCTTGATCAACAGCCGTGCTATCGGACCAAGCAAGGTAGCGGACAAGCCCCGAAACCGCTCCAGCATCAGGTCTGCCCTGAGGCGGCGTAGGAGTCCCAGCTTTTTCGCACGATCTCCCACGTTTGATCAAGTAGCTGCGGCAGTGCCTTGGTTTGCCCGACGACGGGAAAAAAGTTGGCGTCTCCCGCCCAACGCGGCACCACGTGCTGGTGCAGGTGGGCCGCGATTCCCGCCCCCGCGACCGCGCCCTGGTTGATTCCAAGATTGAAGCCATGCGGAGAGCTCGCTGCGCGGAGTACTCGCATAGCGTCTTGGGTCATGACGCCGAGGGCAAGCAGCTCATCGTGGTCGAGCTCGGTGAGGTCTGCGACATGCCGGTATGGGCAGATTAGCAAGTGGCCGGGTGAATAGGGGTAGAGGTTGAGCACGGCGTACGCCAGGTTGCTGCGGTGCACAATCAGTCCCTCGCGGTCCTCGCGGGACTGCACGTCACAGAACGGGCACTGTTGTTGATCAGTGGTCGCCGGTTTGTTCTCACCCTGGATGTAGACCATCCGGTGTGGGGTCCACAGCCGCTCAAATCCATCGGGAGTGCCGGGGTGGGCGCCTGAGTTTTCCTGAGCGCCGGATTCCTCAATCATCAGACTTGCCGGCGCGCCGCAATGTCGTTCGTGATCTCGTTGATGGCCTCATCCACCGGGACGCCGTTGTTTTGGCGTCGGTCGCGATAGCGGAACGAGACGGCGTTGGCAGCGGCGTCCTCACCGCCGGCAATCAAGATGTAGGGCACCTTGACTCGCTCGGCGTTGCGGATCTTCTTCTGCATCCGGTCATCAGAGGTGTCCACCTCGACCCGTACGCCAGCTGCCCGTAGCCGCTCGGCGACGCTCAACAAGTAGGCATTGTGCTCCCCGGCAACCGGGATGCAGATCACTTGCACCGGCGCCAGCCACGGTGGGAACGCCCCTGCATAGTGCTCGACGAGCACACCGATGAACCGCTCCACCGAGCCAAACAGGGCGCGGTGGATCATCACCGGCCGCTGCCGCGTGCCATCGGGCGCCGTGATCTCCAGATCGAACCTGTCCGGCAACATCAGATCGACTTGGATGGTGGACATCTGCCAGCTACGGCCGATGGCATCGCGTGCCTGAACCGAAATCTTGGGCGCGTAGAACGCAGCACCACCCGGATCCAGGACCAGGTCCAGACCCGAAACTGCCGCAGCCTGACGCAGCGCCTCGGTGGCTCGGTCCCAGTCCTCGTCGGAGCCGATGGACTTCTCCGGATCCCGGGTTGACAGCTCCAGGTAGAAATCGGTCAGCCCGTAGTCGGTGAGCAGGTCGAGCACGAACTGGAGCAGGGAGGTCAACTCATCCTGCATCTGATCGACGGTGCAGTAGATATGGGCGTCGTCCTGGGTCATCCCCCGGACGCGGGTAAGCCCGTGCACTACCCCCGACAGCTCGTATCGGTAGACGCTGCCGAACTCGAACAAGCGCAGCGGCAGCTCCCGATAGGACCGCCCGCGTGATCGGAAGATCAGGCAGTGCATCGGGCAGTTCATTGGCTTCAGGTAATAGTCCTGCCCTTGACGCTTCAGAGTGCCGTCGGCGTGCCGCTCTTCATCGACATGCATCGGTGGGTACATCAGGTCGGCATAAAAGCCCAGATGCCCCGAAATGTTGAACAACTCGGCTTTGCTGATGTGCGGGGTGTTCACGAACTCATAGCCCGCCTCGACGTGGCGCTGCCGGGAGTAGTCCTCCATGATCTTGCGCAGCAGTCCGCCCTTGGGGTGGAATACCGCCAGCCCGGAGCCGATCTCATCCGGGAAGGAGTACAGGTCCAGCTCGGCGCCAAGCTTGCGATGGTCGCGCTTTGCAGCCTCCGCAAGCCGGGTCTCGTACGCCTTGAGCTCCTCGCGGCTCGGCCAGGCGGTTCCGTAGAGCCGCTGTAATTGGTTGTTGTTCTGGTCGCCGCGCCAGTACGCCGCCGAGTTGCGGGTCAGCGCAAACGCCGGAATGTATCCGGTGTGCGGGACGTGCGGACCGCGGCACAGATCCTTCCAGGCAACCGAGCCGTCGCGGCGCAGGTTGTCGTAGATGGTCAGCTCGCCGGCGCCCACCTCCGCACTTGCCTCCTCATCGGCGGCGGCCGAGGACTTGTCGGCGATCAACTCCAGCTTGTACGGCTCCGCCGCCAGCTCGGCGCGGGCATCCTCATCACTGACCGCCCGGCGCTGGAAGCGCTGCCGCTCCTTGATGATCTTGGTCATGGTCTTTTCGATCTGGCGAAGATCATCGGGGGTGAACGGTGCGGCCACATCAAAGTCGTAGTAGAAACCGTCCTTGATCGGGGGGCCGATGCCGAGCTTTGCTTCCTCATGCAGCGACTGGACAGCCTGTGCAGCAACGTGTGCGGTGGAATGCCGCACGATGTCGAGCCCAGCGGGGCTGTCGATTCCGACCGGCTCGACGATGGCATCCTGAGGCACCGTGCGGTTGAGATCACGCAGTTCGCCGTTTACCCGTACGGCAACGATCGTCGGGTCGTTCCCGAAGAGATCGAGGCCGGTAGTGGTCGTGTCCGTCACTCGCTGCTGGCTGACGCCGTCTGCTGCGATCGTGATGGACATCGTGGACACATCGATTCCTTCCTGTGCCGGTTGGGCGCTGGATTGCCGGGCTGTGAGACCCCGGGTAAGCCTAGACCTCAGAAGGCTGAGGCTCGACCGGCTTATCAGGCAAGCCTGTGATGACCGTCGATCAATTCCGTGACCGGTAGCCGCGTCTGAGATATGGTGGGCGTCGCTCGAACGGGCGATTGGCGCAGTGGTAGCGCGCTTCGTTCACACCGAAGAGGTCACTGGTTCGAACCCAGTATCGCCCAC
>JBKPEY010000279.1:0-2540 GCA_046744405.1 Actinomycetota bacterium | reverse complement strand
GCAATATCGGCCAGCACGGCGCCGGCCTCAACTGAGGACAGTTGGTCTGGATCACCGACGAGGATCAGTCGAGCGCTGGGCCGGACTGCCTCAAGCAGCCTCGCCATCATCGTGAGCGACACCATCGACATCTCATCGACGATCACGACATCGTGCGGCAGATGATTGCTGGCGTCATGCCGGAACCGGCTTCGATTCGAGGGCAACCAACCCAACAGCCGATGCAGTGTTGCTGCCCTAAGATCACCGAGCCGCGCGCGGTCCTCCGGTTCCAGGTGCGCTGCGGCGGCGCGCACCGCTTCTTCAAGGCGAGCCGCAGCCTTGCCTGTGGGAGCTGCGAGTGCAACGCGCAGCACCGGACCCGGTTGATCACGCAAGATGGCCAGTAGCCTAGCGACAGTGGTCGTCTTGCCAGTTCCTGGCCCGCCGGCCAGCACGGTCACGCTACCCATCGCGCTGACCGCGGCTGCTAGCTGCTGGCTATCGGCTTCACCCAGCGCAAGCCCGTCGTGGTCGAACAGCCTGTGCAGAGCAGCCGATAGGCGCCCTTCGTCGATTTCTGGTGCCTGCGCGGTGAAACGGCGCTGCAGCTGAAGTCGAACCAGCTCCTCTTGCTGCCAATACCGTTCGAGATAGAGCAAACCGCTCGTCAGTCGCAGCGGCCGCCCAGTTGGCTGATCAGCCCCATCGGCGACTAGGGCGCTCGCCTGGACAGCCGAGATCCACTCCTCCGGGTGGGGCCAAGGCATCACCGCAAGGTCGACTGCGGCCTCGGTTTCATCAAAGGCGGTGCTCCGTACGGTGTCGAGATCGATGCAACCCGACCCATTGCGCAACGCGCGAACCGTCAGCGCGAGGGCGAGCCGGACTCGCTCATCAGCTTCATGTCCGATCCGGCACACCGTTTCCGCGGTGTGTACATCGGCGGCATTGAGGATGCCGGCCTGGTTGAAGATCGAGAGCAGACCAGATGTGGACTGCACCATCAAGGGCATGCGTGCTGGAGTTGTCGAGGCCCGACCGCCGCCAGCCTCATCACGCACCTTCGCAGACTTGAGGCCTAGGTTCACAAGCTCAGTGCGCAGGTTCACCGGCAGCGGGCGCGCCTGGATGGTCATGGCGATACTCCATCAAGCAGGTCAGACAGCTCGACGACCAGCGAAGGCGGCGGACGCCAGCCAAACACCCCGCACGGCCAGCCGTCCACCCGCGGGGTCTCGGGGCCCGCCATTCCGCGTACAAAGAGGTACAGCACGCCACCAAGATGGACGCCCGGGTCGTACGAAGGTTGCCGCCAGCGCAGCATCCGATGCAGGGCTACCGCATACAGCAGTGCCTGCAATGGGTAGTGGGCACTCATCATGGCCTGCGCCATTCGCGGCAGTGCATAGTCGCCGATCGTGAGTGCCTCCCGGTCAAGCCCGCCCAACCAATTCGTTTTGTAGTCCACAACCAGGTAGCGGGGCGGTTGGCCGGCGCGCCGGATTCGCAGCACCGCATCGATACTGCCGGTCAAATAGCCGCGCAAGATCTGGCTTGCCAGCGCTGGATCGTCCAGGAGATCGGGATATCCGGCCAGCGGGTCGGATGGAGCGAGGTGCCGGCGCAGCAATGGAGCGAGCAAGCTCAAGGTGACATCGGCGTTCGTCGTATCACCGCCCGTCAGGGGATATTCGAATCCAAGCTCGGGAAGCCGATCGCTGTTCGGTATGTCGCAGAGCCGCAGTTCGTCGGCAAGAGGTCCGAGTGGGGTACGGAAGGTGGGAAGGAGCGCGCCAGCCAGATCCTCAGCAGTCATCGTTCCGGCTGGGCCTTGAGCCAACGTCACCGCACAAGCTCGATGGAGCGCCGCCGGCAGGTCAGCGGCCGCGGGATCGACACGCTCAAAGACTGCGTGCACGGCTGTCCCGAACTCCGCCCCGGATGGCAGATGATGCAGAGGCGATAGTTCATCAAAACCGTTCGCAGCTGGGCTAGCTTGCTCCGCAGCGATTGTCACCGAAGTGGCAGCAGCAGTCTCGTCATCCTCGCGTTCGAGGTCGGGCTCGCTGGTCACAGCCGGCGCAGCACGCTCTGCACCGTGAGCAGCGGCGGTAAGTCCGGAGTAAGAGGTCCGGCGCCAGGTCAGGTCGAGCTCGCGGTCGAAGCTGCGTACGGTAAGCACCGGCTGTGGCTCCGCACCGGGCCGCCACTCGGTCAATCCGCGCGGAGCCATTTTCTCAACGCTGAATCCGGGACCAAGCTCGCGACCGGTAAAGGGATCGCCGTTCAGTGGGTAGGCAGGTCTGGGAACCGGGGGGCCGTCGGACTGGCGCGAGGCGAACCGGTGCAAGGCAGAGGCCGGTGTGTTAAACGATGGCGCCCACCACGTCACCACCTGACACTTCGCTCGAGTCAACGCCACGTACAGCAGTCGCAGGTCTTCTCCGGACTCCTCTTCGCGATATCGCGAAAACCGCTCCGGTCTTCCCGGACCACTTCGACCTCCGACATCGAGCACGCATTCGCCGTTGCTTGCAGCGGTCGGCTCGTGCAGTCTG
>JBKPEY010000383.1:0-26632 GCA_046744405.1 Actinomycetota bacterium | reverse complement strand
ACGAAGCCAGCCAGCTCCGCGGTTTCCCGGGCTCGCCTGCGTGGGCTGCTCAGTATCAGCTGGAAATCTTCGGGCGACAAGTGGCCTTTGACCGCGCGCGCCAGCTGCTTGCCGTTCTCGGTAAGCGGCAAGTCGGTGATCGAGGTGTGACGGCCTGACCGGCTCCATTCCGTCTCGCCATGGCGAACGAGAAATAGACGCGTCGGCATGCCGTTCACCGTATCGCTGCCGCCGAGGTTTGGCTTGCTCGTTGCCGTGCCCGCGCGTCGCGGTTGACGGGTCGCCCGGTGCAAGAATGGCAATCATGGAAAAGGGCGCAGTCGAGGCGACCACCAGCCCCCGCGGCGAGCGATGTCGGCGAGCTGTGCCATGAGCGATCGCCGGCCAGAGCTGCCCAACCGTCAGATCCCGTTCTCCGAAGCCTTCAAGAAGTTCATCGTTGAGGGATGGGCGCCGTACTCGACAGAGCTGCCTGATCAACTTGCTGCCGCCAGCCCGGCTCGGCAGCGCCGCGAACGGCTCAGTGATCAATTTGCCGGTGAGCGATTGGTCATACCCGCGGGTGGGCTCAAGGTGCGGTCCAATGACACCGACTACCGGTTCCGTCCACACTCGGCGTTCGCTCACCTAACCGGTCTTGGCACCGATCGCGAACCAGATGCGGTGCTCGTGCTAGAGCCCACTGACAACGGCCATGACGCGACGCTCTACTTCAAACCGCCCGCGCCACGCGATTCCGAGGAGTTCTACGCCGACAGCCGCTTTGGTGAGCTGTGGGTGGGCCGGCGGCCTTTCCCGGAGGAGATGAGTGCGCTGTGTGACATCCCGTGCGCATCCATCTCCGAGCTAGCCGATCACCTGCACAAGAACAGTGACACGATCTCTTTGCGAGTGCTGTCCACGGGGCTCGATCCCGAGATCCGCAAGCTGATCGAGGAGATCCGCGGTCTTGACGATGATCAAGAGCGATCGCGGATCGAGGAATCCGATGCTGAGTTCGCGGTTGCACTCAGCGAGCTACGGCTGATCAAGGACGCCTTCGAGATTGCCCAAATGCGAGAGGCTTGTCGACAGACCGCGATTGCCTTCCAGGCAGTTGTCGCCGCCATCCCGGAGGCTGTACGGCGCGGTCGGGGCGAGCGCTGGATCGAGGGCATAGTCGGTCTGCACGCGCGACATGCCGGTAATGCTGTCGGCTATGACACCGTGGCTGCCGCTGGTGACCATGCATGCACACTCCATTGGATTCGCAACGATGGTGAGCTCCGCGAAGGTGAGCTGCTGCTGCTTGACGCAGGTATCGAGTTGGATTCGCTTTACACAGCAGATATCACGCGTACCTTGCCGATCAGCGGACGCTTCAGCGATGAGCAGCGGATGGTCTATGACGCTGTTTTCGAGGCGCAGCAGGCAGGCATCGCCGCAGCGCGTCCGGGCGTGAAGTTCTCTGAGGTTCACAAAGCGGCGATAGAGGTGATCGCCGCGCATCTCGGGGTTTGGGGATTGTTGCCAGTCAGCGTGACGGAATCGCTCGCCGAGCAGGGTGGACAGCATCGGCGTTGGATGGTGCACGGAACCTCGCATCATCTCGGCATCGATGTACATGACTGCGCGCAGGCCCGACAAGAGAACTACCGCGAGGCCATCCTGCAACCGGGGATGATCATCACCGTGGAGCCCGGGCTGTATTTCAAGTCCGAGGACGAACTAGTGCCGGAGCAGCTGCGTGGCATCGGCGTCCGGATCGAAGACGACATCTTGATCACCACCGAAGGGAATGAGAATCTCTCGGGCATGCTTCCGCAAGGCAGCGCCGAGGTCGAAGCCTGGATGGCCAAGATCTGGGGAGGTTCTCGTTAGCGGGTGTCCCGCCGGCCTTGAACGAGCGCAGTCCTATTCGAATGCTGCTGCGCGGGCGCCTGGCATGCCTTGCAGCATCTCGCGGGCTTGAGCGGCGACCTTGTGTTCACACAGCACCTCATACTTTGTTGCGACCGTATGAGTCACTGAGGTGAAGTCCCGCCGCCCGCGGCTCATCGCGTACGCTGCGGCACTGAACCCAATGCCCAACGCGACGCCGATCGCCAGGGAAACCAAGAGCAGCAACAAGATGCTCTGCGGCCGAGTAAAGATCAACATCACCAAACCGACGAGCAAGCCAGTGGAGATGCCTGACTGCAAGCCTTGAGTAGTCACGGTGCCCCAGTTGCGGCGGCCGAGCACCCGCTCGACTGATTTGAGATCGGTGCCGACGATGGCCAAGTTCTGCACCTCAAACTTGTGGTCGGCGAGGAAGTCGACGGCTTTCTGCGCCTCATCATAGGTTCCGTAGATCCCGACCGACTGGGGGAACTGCAGCTCGAAAAGCGATCCGAACTGCCGAGGCGGCATAGCCATCGTGTCCTCCTGAGGTTGGCTATCCCAATTTACTCGTTTGGGCTATCGATGAGCTGAGCGAAAAGGGTCGGTGCGCCTGCAGCTTCCTATGGCACGTCAGATCTCGTGCCGAGTGAACACGCAGAATTCGTTGCCTTCAGGGTCGGCGAGTACGTCCCAGCCGATCTCATCATCATGGCGGCGGAGCAGCTTGGCACCAGCCGAGAGAAGGCTCTCAGTGTCACCCCACACGTCCCAATGCAGACGGTTCTTGACAGTCTTCGGCTCGGGGACCCATTGAAAGACCATCGCCCAGGGCATCCCTGACGCCCCCTCGATCCAGGAAAAGCCCCGATCCCGGTCATGGCAGACCTCGCAGCCGTAGCGTTCGGCCCACCACGACGCAATGGTTGCGGGATCGGCGGAGTCGACGACTACCTCATAGACCCGATAGTCCGGTAGCGATTCGGGATCTCGAACGAACGCACACAATTCGCCGCCCTCCGGATCAGCCAGCACTGTCCATGGCTGCGTCTCATCGAGGATGACGGCGCCGAGATCGGTCAAGGCAGAGACGGCCGCGACGTGCACATCGAGATGCACGCGCTGTTTGACAGTGCGCGGTTCAGGCACCTTGTTCACCCAAAACGTGTGTTCGGGGACCCCATCAACCAGCCGAAAATCGCCGCCACTCTGCTCTGGGTGAAGACCAAGCGCTGATGCCCAAAAGTCCGCGAGGACCTGCGAATTAGTCGCGTCAATGCAGAGATCCTTGAAGCTGATTGTCTCGGCTGCTGCCATGTCCAGACCATAACCCCCTTATTTGGAGCTGCTCGCCGAACCACGTGTGATCCACCTACTTCGTCGTCTCTCGCATAAGGAAAAGGCGCCTCCGCTCGCAGCTCGAGAAGATGTCGGCGTCCGGCTGTGATAATCGATGCGTGGCAGCGAGCGCGACCTCGGTCTTCATCTCACGCATCCGCGGCCTACCAGTTCTCGACAGCGCCGGAGATCAGGTAGGCAAGGTGCGTGATGTTGTCGTGCAGCGCCGAGCTGCCGGCCGTGCGCCACGTGTCAAGGGCCTTGTTGTGGAGCTGTTTGCACGGCATCGGATCTTCATGCCGATAGAGCGGGTACGCAGCATCGACGGCTTTCAGGTGGTCATTACCGGCGTGGTCAATACGCGCCGCTTCCAACGCCGGGAATCCGAGATGCTGGTGATCGACGACCTTTTCGACCTGACAGTGGAGCGTACTGATCATCCTGGTTCGTCGGTGATCTTCGATGTGGCGATGCGCCCGGTACGTTCTCACGATTGGGAGCTGTCACAGGTCGCACTGCGCGAAGCCGGCAGCCGACGACGGTTCGGCCGACGTGGCCATGTCACCATCGTGGACTGGTCCGCGATCAAGATTTTGGGGTCCGATCGGGTCCAAGGTACCGATCAACTGCTGGCCCAGATGGAAGACATGAAGGCCGCCGACATCGCTCGCGAATTGCATGAAATGTCGCGGGAGCGACGCGCCGAGGTGGCATCCGCGCTGGATGATCGCAAACTGGCGGACGCTCTGGAAGAGTTGCCAGAGGACGAGCAAGTCCAGTTGATCTCTGAGCTGGACATTGAGCGGGCGGCTGACATTTTGGAGGAAATGGATCCAGACGATGCCGCTGACTTGATCGCCGAATTGCCCCCCGAGATGGCCGAGGTGCTGCTGGGACGCATGGAGCCAGAGGAAGCCAAGGACGTCCGGCGACTGCTGACTTATGCCGAATCCACAGCTGGCGGGATGATGACCCCGGAGCCGGTGATCTTGCCGCCGGACGCAACTGTCGCAGATGCACTGGCTCGGATCCGCGACGCAGAGCTCACGCCGGCGCTGGCTTGTATGGTTTATGTCTGCAGACCGCCCCTGGATACTCCGACCGGCCGCTTCGTTGGCGCCGTCCATTTCCAGCGGCTGCTCCGGGAGCCACCATCAACACTGGTCTCGGGCTTGATCGATGCGGAGCTGGAGACCCTCACTGACCAAGCGAACGTGCACGAAGTGAGCCGGTATTTCGCGACGTACAACCTGGTCACCGCTCCGGTGGTAGATGCTGATCATCGGTTGATCGGTGCCATCACTGTTGACGACGTACTTGATCACATGCTGCCTGAGGACTGGCGCGGCAAAGAGCTGGACGCAGTCTCGGCAAAGCCACCGGAGCAGGGAGCGGTCGCCCATGGCTAGGGCCGTGAGGGAGGCCGAGCGGCTCGACGTGCCGGGCAGGCGTAAGCGCTCAACAATTCCGACGATCAAGGTCGATCGGGAGGCCTTCGGCAAGTTTGCCGAGGCGTTCGCGCGTTTCATGGGAACTGCGCGATTCCTGTTCGGGATGACGGTAGTCATCGTGATCTGGATCCTGTGGAATGTGCCGTTCGGTCCACCTCGGCCGCGCTTCGATCCGTACCCGTTCATTTTCCTGACCCTGGTCTTGTCGCTGCAGGCCTCCTACGCCGCACCTCTGATCTTGCTCGCTCAGAACCGGCAGGAGGCGCGTGACCGCGTCATTTCCGAGCGTGACCGAGAGCAGGCGGCACAAAGCCGCGCCGACATGGACTTCCTGGCACGTGAGATCGCCGGCCTGCGGATGTCGGTAGGCGAATTGGCCACCCGGGATTACCTGCGCTCCGAGCTGAGAGCTGAGCTGCGTGCCATGCTGGCCGAGCTCGACGGCGAGGATGGTCTCCGCGAACCCGCCGCGCATTAACCGCGAACTGATCCCACTCACCCTCTCACCTAGGCTGGGTGCGTGCATGACCACCAGTCCAGCCGAATCTCGGCTACCGCCACCGCCGAGCATCCGCTAGTTCCCCAGATCCGTGAGGCGCTGCATCGGGTGGATGATCCTGAGATTCGCCGACCGATCACCGACCTCGGAATGGTTGATGGAATCGAGGTGGATAGTGAGGGACGGGTACGGGTACGAGTCCTGCTGACCGTCTCCGGTTGCCCACTGCGTGACACGCTGCACCGCGACGTGACCGCGGCCGTTGGTGCGATATCCGGAGTTACCTCGGTCGACGTCGAGTTGGGCGTCATGTCTGATGAACAGCGTGCGGCACTGCGAGATCTGCTCAGTGGCGGGCAAGCACAACGAGACATTCCCTTCGCCCGGCCGGACTCACTGACCCAGGTCATCGCGGTCGCCTCAGGCAAGGGTGGCGTCGGGAAGTCCTCTGTCACGGTGAACCTCGCCCAGGCGCTGGCCGCCCCCGGACGCAAAGTCGGCATCCTTGATGCCGATATCTATGGTCACTCGGTGCCCGCAATGCTCGGCGTCGCCGATGCTCGGCCGACCGCAGTCGAGGACATGATCATGCCGGTGCCAGCCCGCGGGCTCAAGGTGATCTCAATCGGCATGCTGAAGCCGCGTCGTGATCAAGTCGTCGCCTGGCGTGGTCCAATCCTGGATCGAGCGCTAACCCAAATGCTGGCTGATGTCTATTGGGGCGATCTGGACTTCCTGCTCATCGATCTGCCACCGGGAACCGGGGACGTGGCAATCTCGCTGGGCCAAAAGCTCCCCAGCGCCGAAGTGCTCGTGGTCACCACACCTCAGGCCGCTGCTGCCGAGGTTGCTGAGCGGGCGGGCACCATGGCGTCGATGATGAATCAGCACGTCATCGGCGTCGTGGAGAACATGTCGCATCTGGCGATCACGTGTCCCGACTGCGGCAAGCTCCATACTTACGACATCTTCGGCGCGGGAGGCGGCGACGAAGTGGCCCGGGGGCTCAGCACTCGCCTCGGTTACGCGGTGCCGCTACTCGGACAGATACCACTCGACCCGCAGCTGCGTGCATCCGGTGACTCTGGCGTACCGCTGGTCGAGGTCGACTCCGAGCAGCCAGCGGCGGTTGCCCTGCGCTCCCTTGCCGACAAGCTCCTCAAGCGAGGCCGCAGTCTGGTCGGTCAACAGCTCGGCCTGGCTCCGGCTGGGCGTTAGAGCCAATAATCACCGGTTTTAGGTCGCTTCCAGGTCAAATGGAGTGAAGGCTTGGGATTTCGAGGACCCATTTACCCCATCGTGTGGCCCGCCAGCGCTGTGATCCTTGGAGTTGATCGCCTCTCCATCGGTCGCAGAGGAGCTCTTGATCGTCTTGCCCACATCGCTGACTTCGGATTTCACATCTGCGATGATCGGGTCCACGTCGTCGAGTAGGTGCTTCTGCACGAAAGCCTTCGGGTTCAGGTCACGAAAATCGACATTCTCGAACTCCGGCCCCAACTCCTTGCTCAGCTGCTGCTGAGCACTCCCCGCCACGGTTCTCAGGTAGCGCAGTAAGCGAGCCGCCTTCCGAGCAAGATCAGGCAGCCGCTCTGGCCCGAACAAGATCACCGCGATAACCAGCAGCAGAATGAACTCTGGGGCGTTGATGTCCAGCAGCAGCGGTGTCACGATCAGCCTTCCTTGCCACCGAGCGTGACGCGGGCTTGGGCACGCGAGGTTCCCCGAGCGTAGTCCAGGACGACGACGTCACCTGGCCGCCGGGTGCGAATAGTGACGATCAGCTCCTCCATGGTGTTCACGTTCTGATCGTCGACCTTGGTAATCAGATCCTTCGCTCGCAAGCCTGCCGTTGCAGCGGGGCCCTTCGGATCGACGGCAGTTAGCTCGACACCTGAGGATGCATCGGCAACATTTGCGCCGATCACGGGGTACGTCGCTTTGCCCTTCTTGATCAACTGATCGGCAATGGTGGCCGCCTGATTGATCGGGATCGCGAAGCCAAGGCCGATATTGCGACTCTGTCCGAAGGTCAAGATTGCGGAGTTGACTCCGATCACTCGACCGCCCGCATCGACAAGCGGGCCGCCGGAACTCCCCGGATTGATCTGAGCATCGGTTTGGATGGCATTGATGTACGCGCTCGGAGCATCGGCGTCACTGGTCTCGTTGACAATCACCGGTCGGTTCCGCGCCGAGACGATGCCCTCGGTCACAGTGCCGGACAACCCGAGCGGAGAGCCTAATGCGATGACCGGCTCGCCGACTTGGACATGTTCAGAATCACCGAGCTCAATTGGCTGCAAGGATCCTGCCCCACTCGCCTTGATTACGGCGATGTCGTAGGAAGGGCTACGGCCCACGAGCATGGCATTGCCCCGGCGTCCATCGGAATAGACGATCCGGATCTTTGAGCCGTCGGCTGCCCCGGCGACCACATGATTGTTGGTGACGATGCGACCCTCTCGATCGATCAAGAACCCGGATCCGGTTGCTCGACCGACCTGGATCATCACAGTCGCGGGTAGCACTCGTTTGGCAACGTCAACAGTGTTGGCGCTGGGCGGTGGCGGCGCAACTGGGGTAAGCGTTACGCCGGGCTCTGGCGGTGGGCTCGCTGACGTGGCTGCAGGAGAGGCGCGCCGAGCAAGTGTGGCACCTCCGTACCCGGCAGCACCACCGATAACGAGCGCGGTGAGGGCGGCAACAACAATAACGGAGGCTGACAGCGCACGATGTCGATTTCTGTGGGGTTGACCCACGCGCCCGTCACGCTGGAGCGTGGTCCCTGGTCCACCACCACCGGGCGTAAGTGCGGAATGTGGCGGTTCGTCAGTGGGCGGCGGCCAGCTAAGGGTGTTCGATTCGAATGTGGGAATCGGCTCATAGGAGCTATCTGGGCTAGGACCTGTCGCTGGTGGCTCGCCGAAGGGAGCCGAGTGGCCAGAGTCCGAGGGTTCGGCTTTGGCCTCACCCGTGGGACGGTCCTCATCCACCACGCGCTAACCCTTCACATCGGCCAGAATCCTCGACCATCCAGCTTTGATGCGGCCAAGCGTAGTCGGCGTCTGCTCGGCACCATGGGGCAGCGATGCCACAGCGTCGGCCAGCACGGCAGAGTTTCCGTCGGTGACAACGGTGAAGACGACGTCACTCCACTGCCAGGTTGCCAACCCCGATGCGCCCTGACGGACATAGGCGCCCACCGCGGAATCCCACTGCGAACCTTCCGGAGCGGCAGCCAGCTTGCCTCGCTGCTCAACGACGCTGACCGTAGCAAGCCCGTCGCTGTAAACCAGGTGCACAGTATCGGGACTGTCAGGCCGGTCGCTTCGAAGCCGGAACAGCGACAACCCAGCTAGCTTGCGGGGGCAGAACCACCCTGAGGCGGTGAGTTCTGTGGCAGATGAAAGGGTCAGCGAGGTGTTGGTCGGCGGCACTGCCAATCGCGGCGGCAGGTGCTCGAGGATGCCGTTCGCACGGCTAACGGCCACTGAGCTGAAGCCGAAGGAAAGGTCGACCGATCCATCCTTGTCATAGGTTTCTTGCCACAGCACGAGGCCGGTCGCGTCATCGATCCACCAGCGCGCCGCGGCCGGATCGCTACCGTCCCGGGTTGCGGTCACCACGGTGGCACTTCGGCCGGCGACACTGGAGCCCTGGCTACCAGAAAGGCGATAGTTGCGCTCGAGCAAAGCGAGTAGCTCGTCATCGACTACCCGCGACGAAATCAGCGCAGGTGTGAATCCTTCAAGCAGCTGCTTACCTGTTTGACCGACGACCATGACCTGACTGCCCTGACCAGCGCGCGCCTCGACATCGATCTGGGCAACGATCGCTCCGCCGTTCCGATTGGCTAAAAACCATTGGTGGCCCGAATAGCTGATCGAATGGGCGGCATCGGCGGCCCGCTGCATTGCTGTTTTCGCCTCCGCCGGCGTCAACCGTGGTCCGGTGGCACCGGTTGGGGCCGCGAACCGCGGTGACATGCCAGCCGACAGGCCATTGGAGTCGGCCAGCATGACTGCGTTGAGCGCATCGCTGGCCAATGGAAGCTGTCCCAAGGCGGACGAAAATGCCGCTTGCGCTGCACCTGTGGGGTCCTCGATTGGTGCCAGGCTTGGCGCAGCCGCGTACCCGACAGCCCCCATGGCCGCAATGGTCGCCCCGATAGCCATCGCCGCGCCTGTGATCCGCAGCTTGACGATCCGGCGATGACTTGGCAGACCGCTGGTTCGACTGGCGCGAGAGGATGGCGTACGCCGAAATGGCCTGGTCCACAGCGGCGCTACCGAGTCCGAGCCAGCGATCGAAACAAGGCGTAGTGAGAGGTCACTCGGCGTCGGGCCAGGTTGAGTCTTCGCCTGGTTGAGCAGTTCACGTACCGCACGCAGATCTTCGATATCCCGGCGACATTCTGCACAGTCGACAAGGTGACTCAGTAGCCGTTCACGATCGGTGTTGTTGAGGGCCCCGTCAACAAACGCTGATCGCAGTTCGGCGAGCTCAGCGCAGGGCGCCTTCTTCACGTCGACCTCACAGGCTCCAGACTTCCCAACTTGGGTGTTGCCCCCGACTTCGAGGCAACGCTGTCGGGAATCTCGCCGGACTCAACCGCAACACCCAGGTAACGCAGCCGTTCCCCGGTTGGCCGGCGATGCGCGAGGGAGGTTCGCAACTGTGCCCGGCCGCGATGAATCCGGCTTCGAACGGTTCCGATCTTGATGTCAAGAACTTCGCTGATCTCTTCGTAGCTAAGACCTTCGATGTCGCACAACACGACGGCCGCCCGAAATTCTGGCGGCAAAGCGGACAAAGCGGCCGCAACATCGTGGTCGAGGTCGGCATCGGCCAATTGTTCGGACGGATTGGGCCAGGCACTTCGCAAACGCTCGTCCGAACCTTCACCTAGACCGTCGAAGCGAATCTTTTGGCGGCGCCGTGCGCCATCGAGAAACAGGTTGGTCGTAATGCGATGAAGCCAGCCTTCAAAGGTGCCCGGCTGGAATCGGTGCAGTGAGCGGAATACTCGGACAAACACATCTTGGGTCAGGTCCTCGGCATCATGCGGATTGCCGGTCAGGCGATAGGCCAACCGATAGACCCGTGCTCCATGGTCGCGTACCAACTGTTCCCAGGTCGGCGGCGTCCACTCTGCCGGTTCGGGTTGTGAGGTTGCCGGCGCAGGCGGCTGCCATGCCTGAGGATCGGGGGCGGGCCAATCCGCCATGACTACGACCTCCCTACGCCGTCCGGCGTTCCCACGCAGGTTCAGCCTGGACGCCTTATTGTTGCCTGTCATCCTGGCAATGCCCTGAATGAACCCTGGCAATTGGCTGTGCGCGACCGTGTCCTTCCTCACAATCTGCAAACGCTGTGCGATGTGGACACGTTCCAGCCTGCCCATTCTCTCTCTGGTGGCATACGTATGGAAACCTCATCAACTACGGTCGAATTTCCGGCCAATGCGGGCTTTCGGGCCCGTTTTGGGCGGCTCGAGGTATCGAATTTCCGGCCAATGCGGACCCTTTGACCAGTTCGAGGTCAGTCGGTCGAGACAACCTCGCCGGTTTGCAGGCCAGCAGCCGCCAACGCAGAGCGCAAGCCCTCGATCTCGGCCCCGGTCGCCTCGATCAGCGGAGATCTCAAGCCGCCAACACCGCGACCCTGCAGCTCGAGCCCGGCCTTGACCAGGATGCAGCCCTGAGTCGCAAAGATCCCCGTGTAGATGGGCAGCAGCTGCTGATGAAGACGAAGCGCCGTCGCATTATCACCGGCAAGGTATGCCTCGATCAGCTGCTTGGTTCCCGGAGCGCTGAAGTGCGTCGACGTGCCGACCACTCCTACTGCACCGATCGACAGCAGCGGCAACGTCATGGCGTCGTCACCGGAGTAGTACGCGAGTTCACTTTCGGCAATAACTCGAGATGACGCCGCCAGATCACCCTTCGCATCCTTGACGGCGACGATCCGTGGATGCTCGGCTAGCCGCAGCATCGTGTCGGTGGCAATGGCGACGCCAGCACGCCCCGGAATGTCGTACAACATCACCGGTACGTCGGTTGCATCGGCCACTCGGCGGAAGTGCTCCAAGATCCCGGGCTGCGGTGGCTTGGAGTAGTACGGCGTAACGACGAGCAGCCCACCGGCGCCCAGCTTGGCGGCCGTCGCCGCCAGCTCCACGGTGTGCTCGGTGTCAAACGTGCCAACGCCTGCCAGGATCTGTGCCCGATCACCGACTGCGTCCAGCACAACACGTAGCAGGTCCGCCTTTTCCGCGTCAGAGGTGGTTGGTGACTCCCCAGTCGTACCGCTGATCACCAATCCGTCGTTGCCAAGCTCGTCAACGAGATAACTCGCAAGTCCGGCCGCTGCGTCAAGGTCTAAGGATCCGTCCCCCGCAAACGGAGTCACCATCGCCGTGAGCACCCGGCCAAAAGGTGGCGAGGGAGGTGACATGGACATGCCCGTCATCTTAGCGACGAGACATCAGCGATCCGCCGAGCGAGGTTCGCGTCGCCGAGCTGAGGGTCGTATCGCAGCACAGGCGTCAAAAGAAACCGTTCCACCGCCGGCCGGCGGGGCCGTCCTGCAGCACAGGCGTCAAAACGTTCCGCTTCGAGCGCAGGGAGCGGAGCGATCAAGCATTACCCACCTTGATCACCACCAAGGGATCACCGTCATTCACAACATCACCTGCAGAGACGACGATTTCCGACACCGAGCCGGCCACGTCGGCGAGCACCGGGATTTCCATCTTCATCGACTCCAAGATCACCACCGGATCCTCCGCCGATACCTTCTGCCCCACCTCGACTTCGACCTTCATCACGGCCGCGACGAGTTCGGCGACGACGGTATGGCTCATGCGGCCATCGTAGGGTTCGTTGGCGATCGGTTTCGATAGGCTCAGCTTCGTGAATTTCGTGGCTGCCAAGACCTCGCCCAAAGCCGCACCGAAGCCTGCATCGTGGGCCTTTGCTGAGGACTTCCTTGGCGAATCAGAGCAAGCCTCGCAGGCGCGCGACCGAGCCGCCCAACTCGGCGTGGCGCCCCTCGGTCGAGGATCAGCCAGCGCACTGACTTTCCTGGCCCGGCTGGTGCAAGCACGAGCGGTCGTTGAGGTCGGCACTGGCTCCGGCGTCTCCGGCCTAGCGTTGTTCGCTGGCATGCAGCCGGACGGTGTCTTGACCAGCGTTGACATCGAGCCAGAACATCAGCAGGCAGCACGCGAGGCGTTTCTTGGCGTCGGCATTCCCACCCAGCGGTTCCGGCTGATTGCCGGTCCCGCCCTCAGTGTGCTGCCGCGACTGAGTGACCGTGGCTATGACATGGTTTTCATCGACGCGGACAAGGCTGAGTACGCCGAGTATGTCGAGGAAGGTCTCCGGCTGCTCCGGCACGGCGGCGTACTCGCCCTCGACAACGCTCTGTGGCATGACCGTACGGCCGACGACAGCCATATCGATGCAGAAACCGAAGCGATCCGCAAGGCGCTGAACATCGTCAGAGACGACGAGAATCTCCTGTCATCGTTGCTTCCGGTCGGCGATGGGCTGCTGGTCGCCGTCAAGCAATGATCCTCAAGCAGGTCATGCCGTAGCCGAACGCTAGGCCGTGAAGCTGCGTCCGCTCGGACGACTGGCGGTCACCGCGCTCGTAGGCATCCACGGTCCGCCCCACCAGCCGCGTACGCCCAAGTCATGCAAGGTCACCGACTCCATGCCAGCTTGATTCAGCCAGACGGCGTACTCGTTGGTATGGCTGATGTCGGTGATAATGATCTTGCCGCCAGGTTCGAGCACTCGAACCGCCTCGATGATCGCCTTCCGACGGTCCTCCGGAGCCTTTAGATTATGGATGGCCAGACTGGAGACCACAAGATCGAACTGCCCGTCGTAGTACGGCAGTGTAGTGATGTTGCCGGTATTGAGCTCCACACGATCTTCCACTCCGCAGCTCCGGGCGTTGTGTTTGGTGGCCTCGATGTCGTTGCCGGACTGGTCTTGGCTGGGCCATAGGTCGATGCCTGACACTCGCCCTGTGGTCAGCCTCTTGGCCAAACTGATCAAGACTGCACCCCGGCCGCAGCCAAGATCAACTGCATACTCGTCGCCCTTCAAGCGCGCGTCATCGAGCAACTCAGACCACCAGGCGAACTTGCCGTGCAGCGTGGTGTACAGATAGCTGACCGCACACAATGCGAAGAATGCGCCGAAGATCAACATCACTAGACCCGAGACGAAACCGTGGGTCGTCATCAGGAGCCATCCGATGATGCTCAACAGCAGTGCAGCGGCCCCTAGCGCCAGCGGAACCTTAGGAGCATCGACGCCGAACCTTCCACCTTCAGGTTTGCCCGCCTCCTGGCCCCCCGATCCTGAGGCAGGCACGTTCATGTCGCCGAAACCGTGACGCTCTTGGGGACGACGGTGATCCCGCCCTCCGAAATGTAGAAGCCACGGGCTTCATCCGCCTCGGGATCAACCCCGATCTTGGCATTGTCTTCGACGGTCACGTGCTTGTCCAAGATGGCGCGATGTATCACGGCGTTCCGCCCGATGGAGGTGTGGGACAAGATCACCGAATGGTCGACCGTGGCACCTTCGTGAACACCAACGTTGGGCGAGAGCACCGAAGTCTCGATGGAGCCGCCGGAGACAACGCAACCCGGGCTGACGATGGAATCCCGAGACACCCCATCCAGGGTGAACTTGGCGCCTGGCATCTGTACGGGATAAGTCCAGATGGGCCAGTCCATGTTGTACAGGTTGAACACCGGGTCCACTGAGACCAGGTCCATGTGGGCCTCGTGGTACGCGTCGAGGGTCCCGACATCGCGCCAATAGGCCTTGTCGCGTTCGGTGGAGCCTGGAACCTCGTTAGCTGTGAAGTCGTAGACCTGTGCGTCACCGCGACTGACGAAGCTCGGGATGATGTCACCACCCATGTCGTGCCGAGAGTTTTCGTTCTCGGCGTCGGCAAGAAGGGCTTCGATCAGTGCATCGGTGGTAAAGATGTAGTTGCCCATCGAGGCAAACGATGCCTCTGGATCGTCAGGCAAGCCTGGCGGCTCCGCTGGCTTCTCCAAGAACTCCTTGATCTTGTTGTCAGCCGCGGCATCGATCACTCCGAACGCGCTTGCTTGACTGCGAGGCACTCGGATACCGGCCACCGTCCCACCGAGGCCACCATCGATATGCGCGTCAAGCATCTGATGCACGTCCATGCGGTAGATGTTGTCGGCGCCGAAGACGACGACATAATCCGGCTCCTCATCACGGATCAGGTTCATCGACTGGTAGATCGCGTCGGCGCTGCCCTGGTACCACCTCGGCCCGAGACGCTGCTGTGCCGGCACAGGAGTGACGTAGTTGCCGAGCAGCGTCGACATCCGCCAGGTCAAAGAGATGTGCTTGTCCAGCGAATGCGACTTGTACTGGGTCAAGACCGCGATCTGCCGCAATTCAGCATTTGCCAAATTGGAGAGAACGAAGTCGATCAGACGATACGTGCCACCAAACGGGACCGCCGGTTTTGCTCTATCCATCGTCAACGGCATGAGCCGTTTGCCTTCGCCGCCAGCCAATACCATCGAAAGAATCCTGGGACGCGCGTGCATGTGTTGAACGCTAGTCCATACCGGCTCTGAGGGGCACCGTTCTGGGTCATGTTGTGGTCAACATCGGCGGCCCTGTGGAACGATGCGAACTATGGCGCCTGCTGACAATGATCGACTGTCCATCTCGTTGCTAACTCGGGAGTACCCGCCCTTTATCTACGGCGGTGCCGGAGTGCATGTCGGCCAGCTTGTGCCGCAGTTGCGCAAGCTCATCGATGTCGATGTTCAGTGCATGGGTGAGCCGCGCGACGGCACAACCGCGCACGCCGAGAACTATCCGGAAGGAGCCAACGCCGCACTTCGAGTCTTTGGGGCTGATCTTTCGATGGTGGCGGCCATTCCTGAGGTCGACCTTGTGCATTCGCACACCTGGTATGCCAATCTCGCCGGCCACCTCGCTGGCTTGTTCTACGACATTCCGCACGTTGTCACCGCGCACTCCCTAGAACCGCACCGGCCCTGGAAGGCTGAGCAGCTTGGCGGCGGTTACCGGCTTTCCTCCTGGACAGAACAGACCGCCTTCGAGGCCGCAGACGCGGTGATCGCGGTCAGTGCGGGCATGCGCAAAGACACCTTGGACTCCTACACCAACCTCGATCCCGACAAGGTGCATGTCGTCAAGAACGGCATTGATACCGAAGAGTTCTCACCCGACCGGAACACCGATGTCGTCACCGGGCTTGGAGTCGATCTTGACAAGCCGTCGGTCGTATTCGTGGGAAGGATTACTCGCCAGAAGGGCCTCATTCATCTGGTACGGGCAGCGGAGAGATTCGATCCTGACACCCAGGTTGTACTGCTTGCCGGGGCGCCGGATACCCCAGAGATCGCGCGGCAGATTGGCGACGCTTTTGCCCACCTGCAATCCACTCGCGGAAACGTCTTGTGGATCGAGGAAATGCTGCCGCGGGCACAGGTACGCCAAGTGTTGTCCCATGCCACGGTCTTCGCTTGCCCGTCGGTCTATGAGCCGTTAGGCATCGTCAACCTCGAGGCCATGGCCTGCGAGACGGCTGTCGTCGCATCAGCGGTCGGCGGTATCCCCGAGGTGGTCGAGGACGGGGTGACCGGCTATCTCGTGCCCTACGACCCTGCAGCAGCGGATGACCCAGCTGCCATCGCAGCCTTCGAGGAAGACTTCGCAGACAAGATCAACGAATTGACGAGGGATCCCGAAAGGTCGAGGGCGTTCGGGCTTGCCGGACGCGAGCGTTGTATCGAGGAGTTCGACTGGTCCAAGATCGCCGCTGAAACCGTCGATGTCTACCGTCAGGCGATCGAGGTTCACAAGAGCTAAGGCGTCACCAATGGTCCGGCGGCGCAAGTTGGCGAGGCGTTATGCCAACCGCACTGTCGCCGGTCGCGCGCTCGGAGAAGCGCTGCTGGAGCAGGCCACGCTGCAAAAGCCGATCGTGCTGGCCCTGCCCCGCGGCGGTGTCCCTGTTGCTGTTGAAGTGGCTGCCCGGCTCGGGGCTGCGCTGGGCGTGATCTTGGTACGCAAGATCGGGGTGCCGGGACGCAGCGAGCTCGCAATGGGAGCGCTGGCCATGGTTGGTGGGCAGCTCTCAGAGTTCCGCAACACCGAGATTGTCGAGGGCTTGGGAATTCCGAACCAGGCGTTCGAAGCCGCACGGAGCCGGGAGCAACTCGAACTTCAACGCCGCGCCAGCGTCTTTCCACCCGACGATCTTGATGTCGCTGATGCGACCGTGATTTTGGTTGATGACGGCTTGGCGACCGGCTCAACCATGCTGGCTGCGGTCGCGGCAGTGCGTAGTCTTTCCCCGGCCGCGGTGGTGGTTGCTGTGCCGGTGGGAGCTCGTCAGGCCGTTCAAGCGCTGGCTGCGGTCGCCGACCTCGTCGTCTGCCTTTCCAGTCCGGAGCCGTTTATCGCCGTCGGAGGGGCGTACGAGGACTTTCGCCAGCTCAGCGACGAAGAAGTCGTCGCCATTCTCAGCGAATTTGCCAATTGAGGTTGTGTTCGACTTGTGCGCCCCGCCGTTGAAGGGCTTCAACAAGCTCAGCGTACGTGGATCCAGCTCATGCCACATCGGCTTCTGTGCCATGCGTGATCGTGATCAGTTCGCGATAAGTCAAGGGAAAGATCGCGTGCGGGACGCCGCCAGCGGCCCAGAGTTCATCGAAGTCAGCCAGCGCGCGATCAACCAGCGTGCGAATGCGTTTCGGATGTCCGACTGGCGCGACCCCGCCAATCGGCTGACCGGTGTGTGCGCGTACGAAATCCGGTGCGGCGCGACGTAGCTCAACGCCGAGCTCTGCTCCAACTTTGATCATGTCCACCCGATGCGCACCACTGGTCATGATCAGCAGCGGTCCCCCGCCGTCTGTCGCGAAGATCAACGAGTTTGCGATGGCGCCGACCGGGCATCCCAGGTAATCGGCCGCCGCCCGTGCCGTACTGACGGCCTCGTCGAGCATCTGGACCCGTCCGGGCAAACCGGCGGCCTCCAGGATGGCATTCACGGCCTCGCAGTTCGGATGCATGGTGGGATCAGCCTTTCTGCTCATTGCAGCTCTTGTGAGGTTCCCTGCTGTGCAAGCAAAAGGACCCAGTCAAGAGCGACCAGGTCCCTTGTGCTGTCAGCTGTTGATTTATCCAACGACCTCTTTCAGTGCGCCCGCAAGCTCGGCCGCTTCATCGGCGTTGAGTTCGACGACGAGCCGACCGCCTCCCTCGAGCGGAACCCGCATGACGATCCCACGTCCCTCCTTGGTGACTTCCATAGGGCCGTCACCCGTCCGCGGTTTCATTGCTGCCATCGCGCATCCTCATCTGTAGTGATCTGGCAACTTGCCGGCTCAATTATTCCGTACCGCCTAGTCGTAGCCCGAGCCGGGTTCTGGCTTGGAAAATGATTTCTGGCCCGAAAAATCTATTCCGGCCAGGCTGGCGGTGGTGCAAAGCAGCCGTCAACGTGGTCGTCGACCAAGCCGATTGCCTGCATCATGGCGTACGCGGTAGTGGGACCGAAGAAGCGGAACCCAAGCCTTTTGAGGTCACGTGCCATGGCGACTGACTCTGGCGAGGTTGCCCGCGAGTCTCCCGGACCCGGTCGCTGGCGCCCGACGACACGATAGCCGAGCACCAGCTCGACGAACCTCTGTCCAAGATCGACAACCAGGCGAGCGTTCTCGATCGCTGCTGCAATTTTGGCCCGGTTTCGGACAATGCCCGGATCGCTCAACAGTCGTGCCACATCCTCCTCGGTGAAGGCGGAGACCAGCTCTGGTTGAAATGCGGCAAAGGCTCGCCGGAAGTTCTCGCGTTTGCGAAGGATCGTGATCCATGACAGCCCGGACTGGAATGCCTCCAGGGTCATGCGCTCATAGATGCCTTGCAGAGTCACAACCGGCTTGCCCCACTCCTCGTCGTGATAGCCGAGATATTCCGGAGCCGACAAAGCCCACGGACAGCGCAGCAGGCCATCGGGTCCAGGTAATGCTGTCGTGATCATCAGGCCTCGGCGATCGTGGCGAGCGCTCGCAAACTCCTCGCAAACCCGACCCGCAAGAGTGGCAGCGCGACGCGAGCCAGCCATTCGACCGCCCGGCCGCCGGGCAGCGAGAACACCTCAATGCATGAGACGGTCGTCTTTCCGTCATGACCGCTCAATCGAAAAATGCCCTCGCCGGTGAAGTACGGTCCTAGGTGCAGAATTTCCAGCTCAGCGGCCTCACCGGCGGGAGCTGCCCAGCCGGTGACGATGAAGCGGTCCAGCAAGCCGATAGGGATTCGACCAAGCCGGAAACCAGACAGTGCTTCAGCTCGTACGCCAAGCCCCACACTGCGGTCAGTGGTGACCTCGACCGTGGTCAGCGGAATCCAGCGCGATTGCCCACTCCAATCGATCAGAACCTCCCACACTCTGGCCACAGGTGCATCGATTTCGGCAGAGACCTCGAGCCGTACGCTCACCTGGTCTCCTGCTCACTGACCCGATTGGCCGTCATCAACCGCTGTGCGCGGAGGCTCTGTTGGCACAGGCAGGCCAGCGGTACCAGTCTGATCATCACCATTCGCCGCCTGCTCTGCCGCTCGGGCGGATGCTGTTGACTCCAGCAGGCGCTGGGAGACGGTAGCGCCCTGGGCCAGCTCCGCAATCAATGCATCACGCTCGGCAATCTCAAGGGCTAGCCGGTCGAGTAGGTCGTCGACTTGGGCCATGGCGTACCCGCGCAGTGTTACGCCGAAGCGCACATTCCTCAGCTCCTCAGCGGTGAGGGCGCCGCCCGTCGGGAGATCTTGGCGGTAGGTGTCGTATACCGGGTCTCGGTTCATCTGTCCCATCCCTCCCGCAGCCGCCATCGCTGCCACGCCCAGCGCCGCAACGGCGACGATGGCGATGAACCACTCCATGGGTGAATGTTTGCACGCTTCACAAGTAAGCCGGTGATCTGGACTAGCTGCATCAACTACGGATCGCGCGCCGCCGTGCTGAGGAGGAGGGAGGGGACACGCTTTCTCGTCCCCGAGCGACGACGAAGTAGGCGGCGACAAAGCGCGATCCGCGCCGAGCGAGCTTGGCGAGCGAGGCAATCAACTCAGCCAGCGGACAAGGGCGTCGCGGCAGGCAACGACGTCGTCGGCCGGGCAGAACTCATCGTCGGCATGCGCCTTGGTTGGATCGCCTGGCCCGAAGTTGACGGCCGGGATGCCCATGGCACTGAACCGCGCTACATCGGTCCACCCGAGCTTGGCAGTCGCTTGACCGCCAACGGCGCGCAGGAATTCTGCCGCGGCCGGCTGATCAAGCCCAGGTCTGGCGCCAGCGGCGACATCGAGAATGCGAACCGGGTAGCCGTCAAGAACTTGGCGTACGTAGTCCTTGGCTTCGGCTGGCGATTTGTCAGGGGCGAATCGATAGTTGACGTCGATGACGCACCGATCGGGGATGACATTGCCCACAATGCCGCCACTGATCCGGACGGCATTCAACCCTTCCCGGTAGGTCAGTCCGTCGACCTCGATTTGCTGCGACTGGTGGGAGCTCAGACGTTGCAGCACCGGACCTGCATCGTGAATGGCGTTGTGACCCATCCACCCTCGGGCGGAGTGCGCGGCGACACCGGCCAACTCGACGGTCAGCAACATTGTCCCCTGGCAGCCACCCTCGATTCGGGCGTTGGTCGGTTCGCAAAGCACCGCGAAGCTGCCTTCCAGATACTCGGGATGCTCTCTAGCGATTCGCCCAAGACCGTTTCGAGGCTCCTCGACCTCCTCGTTGTCATAGAACACCCAGGTAACGTCGCGCCGCGGATGAACGAGCGCCGCAGCAGTTGAAAGTTGGACTGCGATGCCGCCCTTCATGTCGCAGGCACCGCGGCCCCAAATATTTTCCTTGCCGGCGCTGTCCTGGGTAGTCCACGATGGCAAGTTGCCAGCAACCGGCACGGTGTCCAGGTGGCCCGCAATGACAACCCGCTCCGAGCGGTCGAGCTCGGTTCGGGCGACAATCACGTTCCCGTCTCGCAGCACCTTCAGCTGGCCAAACGGCTGGAGTGACTGCTCCACCAGGTCGGCGATCTGGGTTTCGTTACCGCTTACCGACTCGACGTCAATCAAGGCATGAAGCAACTTGACGACATCACCACGTAAGTCGAGAGGCGCAGACACGAGCGGCACCTTACAGCGTCGGTAGGCTCGGCCCATGACTGACGCCGCTCATGCGCCCCGCCGAGCTGCATGGGGATGGGGTCTTGCCTCGATTCATATCTCCGGTGAGGTGCTGGACACCTATTTCCCATCTCCTCGGTTAGGTGTGGCTGACGATAGTGCCGCCCCGCCAGCTCTGATTTCTGCAATCGTCGACGATGAGGCTCGTCAGGTCCGCACTGAGATCGTGCTCATTGACATCGATCTTGACGCACCGCCGGCGGACACCTCTGATGCCTACCTGAGGTTGCACCTTCTCAGTCACCGACTGGTCAGGCCACGCGACATCAACCTGGATGGCCTGTTCGGCGTGCTTCCGAATGTCGTGTGGACCTCCGACGGCCCGTGTGCCATTGAGGGCTTTGAAAGGGTCCGCACCAAGCTTCGGGCCCGAGGCGGACATCTCACCATCTTCGGCGTCGACAAATTTCCGCGGATGGTCGACTATGTCGTTCCGACTGGAGTCCGCGTCGCCGATGCAGACCGAGTCCGACTGGGCGCCCATCTTGCTGAGGGCACAACGGTGATGCACGAGGGCTTCGTCAATTTCAACGCGGGCACCCTGGGCGCTTCGATGGTCGAGGGCCGAATCTCTGCTGGGGTGGTCGTTGGTCGTGATTCCGACATTGGTGGCGGGGCCTCGATCATGGGCACCTTGTCCGGCGGCGGCACCGAAGTGATCTCGATTGGTGAACGGTGTCTGATCGGCGCCAACGCCGGTATTGGTATTGCGTTGGGCGACGATTGTGTTGTCGAGGCTGGTCTCTATGTCACGGCAGGTACCAAGGTGACGCTGTCGGGGGGCGAAGTGGTCAAGGCCCGTTCCTTATCCGGCAAGGACGGCCTGCTGTTTATTCGCAACTCAATGACCGGCGCGGTCGAGATGCGACGTCGGGAGTCCGGCAGAGTGCAGTTGAACGCCGAGCTGCACGCGAACTGAGTCCTCATTTTGCGATCCGGAACTGCTCGTGCTCTTGGCTGCCTCGCGCTCGTCTTCGTCGTTTTGGCAGCCGCCGTTGTCGGGGCATTTTGGTGGCTTCGCTCCCGTAATCTGACTGAACCTGTGCCAGGTCAACAACGTTGTGTCGCAACGGCGAACAATAAAACGGCGGTCGTCGATCTTGACCAAGCGCACTTTGCCTCGATTATCGCCGGCGTTTCGGTACGCCAGGGACTGCCGCCGCGTGCCGCTTCCATCGCCCTGGCCACGGCGTACCAGGAAACTGGGATTCGCAACCTCGACTACGGTGATCGTGACTCGGTCGGCCTGTTTCAGCAACGTCCCTCACAAGGCTGGGGCACCAAAAAGCAACTGATGGATCCGGACTACGCGGCTGAAAAGTTCTACGACGCCCTTGTGAAGATCAAGAACTGGCAGACCGACGACATCAACGACGTTGCACAAAAGATTCAGCGCAGCGGGCATCCGGAGGCTTATAACGATCATGAGGCGGATGCCCGCGTGCTCGCCAGCGCATTGACCGGTCACTCTGCAGCCGGATTCAGCTGCCTGGACCGCAGCGGCAGCGCTGGCGACCTGCAGGAGTTGCGCCGTTCCTTCCAGCGCACGTTCGGCAACCTCGATGACCCTGCAGACGGTTCGGTGATCACGATTCGAGCCGGCAGCGAGCGGCGCGCCTGGGCGTACGCGCACTACGCCGTTGCGAACGCCTCGCTGTATGGGGTCACGACGGTGAAGATTGCAGAGCGGTCTTGGCAGACTCAGGAGTTCAATCTGCCCGACTGGCAGGAAGTATCTCCGACGCTGAAGAACAACCGCGTTGAGATCACGGTTCGCGAACCTCCTCAATAATGTGCTGAAACCTACCTAGACCTAGGTTTCAGCCAGAGGATCGCTCGAGCTCATCAACGGTGCTGAGGCGGGTCGCAGCTGCAGCGACACGTTCGTCAGTCGCCGTCAGAGCAACCCGTACGTGCCGGCTGGCGGCCGGGCCGTAGAAGTCTCCCGGCGCAACCAGGATGCCCTTGCGAGCCAGGAAATCCACCGAGGCGTGGCAGCTCTCATCCCGAGTGGCCCACAAGTAGATCGACCCTTCAGAGTGCTCGATTCGAAAGCCCGCACCTTCTAGTGCCGGCCGCAGCATGGTCCGACGGCGGAGATACCGTTCGCGCTGTTCCTCCACATGATCATGATCATCGAGTAGCTCGATCATCACCTCTTGGACCGGACGCGGCACGAGCATCCCCGCATGCTTGCGAATCAAGAGCAGATCTGCCACAACATCATGATCACCGGCAATGAAACCTGCCCGATAGCCCGCGAGGTTCGACCGTTTGGACAGTGAGTGCACCGTCAGCAATCCGTTGTGCTGACTACCGTTGATCGACGGGTGCAAGACCGAGATCGGCTCAGCCTCCCAGCCGAACTCGCCGTAGCACTCATCAGAGGCAACCAGCGCACCGCGTTCACGGGCCCAGGTGACCCGATGCTTCAGCGCAGCCGGATCGAGAATCTGACCCGTCGGGTTTGATGGTGAGTTGATCCAGATCAGCGCCGGCTGAGCGTCGCCGAGCTGGTTCAGATCGTCGCAGGCAATTGCGCGACAGCCGGCGATCTTGGCACCGACCAGGTACGTCGGGTATGCCATCGTCGGGTAGACGACAAGATCATCAGGCCCAAGACCGAGCAATGTCGGTAGCCACGCCACCAATTCCTTTGTGCCGATGACCGGCAACGTGTCATCTGGGACTAGGCCGTCAGCTTCCCAACGCCGAGCGAGGTAGGACACGATTGCCTTGCGCAAAGCAAGGGTGCCGGCAGTAAAGGGGTAGCCCGGGCTGTTTGCCGCCCGGCACAAAGCGCTGGTCGCTCGCTCCGGTGTGGGGTCGATCGGTGTTCCGACCGAAAGATCGACAATGCCACCGGGATGTGCTTCGGCGGTCGCTCTGGCAGCCGCGATCGTGTCCCACGGAAAGTCCGGGAGCTCCGCCGCTAGCCCGGTTCGCCGCGGCGGATCCTCAATCAGCACGGCCCAATGATCACTCGTCGTGTTCTTGCGGAGGCAAACTTGCGATCAGGGGGTGATCCTTGTCGATGATGCCGAGCTTTGCGGCGCCCCCCGGGGAACCGAGGTCTGAGAAGAAGTCAACATTTGCGGTGTAGTACTCCTTCCACTCCTCTGGCGTGTCATCCTCGTAGAAGATCGCCTCCACCGGACACACCGGCTCACACGCGCCGCAATCGACACATTCGTCAGGGTGGATATAGAGCATCCGTTTGCCCTCATAGATGCAGTCGACCGGGCATTCCTCGACGCAGGCCAGGTCCTTAAGGTCTACACATGGCTGCGCAATCACGTACGTCACGGATGTCGCTCCTCGATTTAGTGGTGCGTCTTCGCCATGGGCGAGGAACGCGGTATTCATCGCCTAGTATCACGCCTTTCGGAAGCATTCCTTACTAAGGTCCATCGGCGAAAGGCGGGTCTGGTGGCTGCTCGGAGTCGCAAGCCGCTGGATGGTGCGCTCTTGGACGAACGATGGGCGGTGAGGTACTGGCTGCCTGGCGGTCGAGCGACCGACGTCATTGGCTGGATCGAGGCTCTGGATGCCACGACGGTACGGCTTTCCACCCTCGATTCGGCTACCCAAGTCATCGACCGGTCGATGATCATCGCCGCGCGCCGGGCGCCGGCCGCAGCCGGGGGTCTAGACCCTCGGCGGATCTCAGCCCGCGACCTGCAACGGCACACCGTCGGCAGCTGGTTAGCCTGGCATGAGGTCCTCGGAGACTGGACGCTGCGGGCCGGCGGCGGCTTCACCGGACGCGCCAACTCCTGTCATGCCGTCGGTGACCCAGGCGTGTCGATGCCGCAGGCTGCCGATCGGATCATCGCCTTTGCTATCGATCACGAGATTCCGGCGCTGGCGCAAGTGATCGAGGGCTCGCCCGAAGAACAGGCGCTACGCGATCTTGGCTGGGTCAGCGCATACCAGCCAACAGTTGTCCTCGTCAGCCGCCTCGCAGATTTCCTGGCTGGCCGACCTGCTGATCCTGTGGTGCAGATAAGGGACAGGCTGCAGCCGGACTGGGAGCTTGCATATCAGTGCAGTCGGCCGACCTCCGCAGATCCCGGCATTGTGCAGATGATCTTGGACGGCAGCCCGCCGCGGGCGTTTGCCGCAGTGGCCGGCGATGCAGCCGACGATTGCGGGGACCTAGTCGCTATTGCCCGTGGCCACCAGAGTGGGGACTGGCTGGGACTCAGCAGCATCTGGACCCGTCCTGATCATCGTCAGCGAGGGCTGGCAACCGCGATGATGGCGACACTCGGACACTGGGCGGCTCGGCAAGGGGCGCGGTACGTCTACGTCCAAGTGGCTACGGTTAACCAGGCCGGCATCGCCACGTACACCAGACTCGGCTTTGCACCTCACCACCGCTACTTGTATCTCACTCCGATCAGCTAACGGCAGCCGCAGGAAGCGCCCTGGCTTCAGCCCTTCTTTGGCTCCTTACACGTCACTTTGTCGGTAGGCGCATAGCGCCAGAAGAAGTTCTCCCGGCGAACCACATCGCCGTTCTGGTAGAACAACCGTTGGTAGCGGACATCGAAGCCCGGGACCGGACTGCTCGGTTCGCATTTCGCCGAATCATCGGTTACCTCGCGTCCGTTCTTGAAGTTTGACTTGTCTGGAGCCGTGGCGACGATCTTGTCGTAGGTCTTGGTCGACCACATCTTGACTGTGATCGATCCCTTCCTACTTGGGGTTCCTTTCACGATGTAGGCCTGCACCAGCACGCCGTACTTGGTGTCGTTCTGGAACTTGAGATCGAGACTCGGCCAGGCCACGGTGGCCTCCCGGCCTGCCGGATAGCGGTCGATGAAGAGACCGTGCGGCTTGTGGAAGACATCTTTAAGTCCGGCGAAGAACATTGCGTTGAACGTCGTCGTGGCGCTTTGCGAGACTCCGCCACCCAGCTCCTTGCGGAATCGGCCGCCCTTGATGATGAAGCCCTCAGTGAAGCCGTTGGCCTTGGTTCGCTCACCGACGATCTGGTTCAAAGAGAAGACGTCGCCTGGCTTGAGCACCGTGCCATTGATCAATGCAGCGGCGCGGCCAATGTTGATGTTGCGGTAAGGCAGATAGGGAAAGTAGGTCGTGAACTGACCCGTGACCCGCTTGATGCCAAGCTTCTTCGCATCCTCGGTGGAGAAGGTCGCCTTGGCGCCGGTGAGCTCGACGGTCGCGGTGCGGTCTGCGGCGGACTTGGTCAAAACCGGCTCGATCGCCTTCTTCAGGTCATCAGCAGCAACGGTCGTCCCGTCGACTGCCGGGATCACCTTCGGCTTGCCCTTCACAAGGCGGACAGTCGCGTTCCGGGGCTCGACAAGCTCCACCTTCTTGACGGCAGGTGCAGCACTGTGCCGAAGCTTTTTTGCATCAAGCGCGGGAACGAGGGTGCCGTTCTGTGGAACGAAGTCGATCGAGGCGGCGAGCATCCTCGGGGTTACCTGGAATGATCCAGGGCCCTTGACATCTACCTCGACCGGCCCTGCGATTGCAGGCTTAGCGAAATCGGAGATCAGCTGGTCAGCCTCCTGATCAGTAACCGCAGACGGGGCAACATCAGCTGGCAGTTCTAGCGGGCCCATCGTCTTCAAGAAGCTGGTTTTGATCAGAGTCGCTGCCGGGTCTTGCTGCAACGTCGTGCCGTCACGAGCCGGCTTCTGCTTGATTTTCGTGCCGCGGTAGGCCACCGCGGCGTCGACGGGAGAGTGATCGAATGTTTTGGACAGTCCGCCGACTGCCGCCTGAAGCTGTGGCTCATCTACCACAACGACCGCGTCGACAGCCGATCCACCTGTCAGAACCTTGATGATCCGCGCTGGGTTTAGGCTCTTGCCTCCGCCTGCTGCGTCGACGCTCTTCGCATAATCGACCGCAAGGCCGGCATCGGCCGGTTTCAACTGCGCCTGATCATCTTTCACCGTGAGATTCATCGGTTCTGCTGCTCTGCCGCCAAGCTCGACCGTCAGCTTGTCGATGGCCTCCGACGGGTGCAGGCCGCCGACCGCGATGCCGGATATCTGCGCTTTCTTGGGCAGTTTGTCACCTGCGACGAGGTAACCGGCGACGTACAGGATTGCCACAATGCCTAGCAGACCGCCGACCACGGCAGCCACCAGGATCCAGTTGATCTGTAGGCCGGCCGGGGTCTCTGC
>JBKPEY010000207.1:0-10088 GCA_046744405.1 Actinomycetota bacterium | reverse complement strand
CGCCCTCTATCGCGTCGGCACCGTCAAGCCCGTCACGTTGGATGGCGGTGCCAGCCGACTTTACGTAGCAGTTGACGGAGGGATGAGTGACAACATTCGGACCGCCCTGTACGCGGCCGAGTACTCCGCAACCCTGGCCTCACGCCTTTCCACCGCTCCTCCAGTGCTGGCCCGAGTGGTCGGCAAGCACTGTGAAGGCGGCGACATCTTGGTCCGAGATGAGTTTCTGCCCGCTGACATCAGCCCTGGCGACCTGTTGGCCGTGCCGGGTGCAGGTGCCTACAGCCGCTCAATGGCGAGCAACTACAACCACGTCCCCAGGCCGCCCGTGATCGCGGTGAAGCAGCGCGAGATCACGACACTGATCCGACGCGAAACTATCGAGGATTTGTTGGCGCTGGATGCTGGCTCATAAAAAAATTGTGTTTAGCGACAGAATGCCGATAGTGACACAATGAAGCAGCCACGATTCGGGGTCGTGGTGTCGTTGTGTAAATGAGGTTTCCGTGACTCTAACCAGCCTGCAGCCCACGCCAGTTCTTGACGGCTCAGTGCTAAGTCCGCTCCGCGTAGCCCTACTCGGCTGCGGCGTTGTGGGCTCGGAGGTCGCGCGCTTGATCACCGGGCAGGCGGAGGATCTCCGCGCTCGGGTCGGCCGCCCCCTCGAGCTTGTCGGCATAGCCGTGCGCCACTACGAGCGTGAGCGGCCCGGCATCGACCCTGCGCTGTTCACCACCGATGGTGAGGCACTGGTCAGCCGGGAGGATGTCGACTTGGTGATCGAAGTCATCGGCGGTATCGAGCCAGCTCGTTCTTTGATCTTGACCGCGCTGCAGCACGGCGCATCCGTGGTTACGGCGAACAAGGCGCTGCTTGCCGAGGATGGCGCCACACTCTTCGCAGCCGCCGAACAAGCGAGCGCCGATCTTTACTTCGAGGCTGCGGTCGCCGGCGCAATCCCGATCATCCGGCCTCTTCGGGAGTCGCTAGTCGGTGACGAGATCACATCGGTGATTGGGATTGTCAACGGCACCACGAATTACATCCTCGATCGGATGGACACTGGCGGCATTGCCTTTGAGGATGCCCTGGCAGAGGCCCAGGAGGCTGGATACGCCGAGAAGACGGACCCAGCGGCTGACGTCGAGGGCTTCGACGCTGCTGCCAAGGCCGCGATCTTGGCCAGCCTCGCATTCCACACTCGGGTTACCAGTGCCGATGTCTATCGCGAAGGCATTACTCAGGTCACCCCCGCCGACATGGACTCTGCTCATGACATCGGTTGCGTGGTGAAGCTGCTGGCCATCTGCCAGCTCTCCCCACCCGTTGTTCCAGGGGGCAATAACCGAACGGTCTCAGTGCGTGTTCATCCGGCCATGATTCCGCGGTCCCACCCACTTGCCGCCGTCGGCGGTGCCTATAACGCGGTGTTCGTTGAGTCGATGTCTGCCGGTCGTTTGATGTTCTACGGCCCAGGCGCCGGGGGTTCGCCCACAGCGAGTGCTGTGCTCGGCGATCTGGTCACGGTCGCCCGGAACCGGCTGCGCGGTGCCGTGGGACCCGGAGAGTCCAGCTACGCGGCACGCCCGGTCACCAAGATCGGCAGTGTTCTGACGCGCTACCACCTCTCGCTCGAGGTCGCCGACGTGGTGGGCGTCCTCGCCACCATCGCCCACGTCTTCGCCGAGCATGGTGTGTCAATCGAGACGGTGCGGCAGAACGGCCAGGGTGCCGATGCACAGTTGGTGATCGTCACACACCACGCACAAGATGCTGCCCTCAGCGCTACGGTGCGGGCATTGCGTAATCTCGATATCGTCCGCGAGGTCACCAGTGTGATGCGAGTTGAAGGCGACTTGACGTGATCCCAGAGTCCTTCATCGGGGACCGACATACATCTGTCAAGCACCGTCCTGGCTACGGAGTGATCGCGCATTATCGGGATTGGCTGCCACTGTCTAACAGCGATCCGGTGATTACTCTGGGCGAAGGGAGTACGCCCCTAGTGGCGGCGGAGAAGCTGTCGGAGATCCTGCAATGCGAGGTATGGATCAAGATCGAGGGAGCAAATCCGACAGGTTCATTCAAGGACCGAGGCATGACGGTGGCGCTCAGTGTCGCTGCTGGACAGGGTGCCCAAGCCGTGGTGTGCGCCTCCACCGGCAACACGTCGGCCTCTGCGGCGGCGTACGCGGCGCGCGCAGGGCTCTCTACCATCGTGCTGCTGCCGGCGGGACGGATCGCAATGGGCAAGTTGGCCCAGGCGATCGTGCACGGTGCAAAGGTGGTCCAAGTGGACGGCAACTTCGACGATTGCCTTGAGCTTGCTCGGAAGCTTTCTCACGAATACCCCGTGGCCCTGGTCAACTCGATCAATCCCAACCGCATCGAGGGTCAGAAAACGGCCGCCTTCGAAGTCATCGATGAGCTGGGTGACGCACCTGACGTGCACGTCATCCCAGTTGGGAACGCCGGGAATATCTCGGCGTACTGGCGTGGTTATACGCAGTACGCGTCCGCGGGCAAGGCAATGCGAGCTCCACGAATGTGGGGTTTTCAAGCGGCTGGTGCCGCACCCTTGGTTTTGGGATACCCGGTTCTCCAGCCGGAGACGATCGCAACAGCAATCCGTATCGGTAACCCAGCCTCAGCCGAGCAGGCGCGATCGGCCCGTGATGAATCGCGCGGACTCATCGAAGCGGTCACTGACCAGCAGATCCTCGACGCCCAAGGCTTTCTCGCCCGCGAAGAAGGCATCTTCGTGGAGCCGGCCTCGGCCGCGGGAGTCGCCGGCCTGCAAGCCAAGCACCAGCGCGGCGAAATTGAATCCGGCCTACAGATCGTTATCACCGTGACCGGACATGGCCTCAAGGACACCGATACCGCATTGTCGCGGCTCGGACCGATTCATGCCGAAGTTGTCACGGCCGATCTGCTGGCTGTCGCATCGGTTTGCGGGCTAGTGGACTAAGTCCAGATGATGCTCAGTCCTGGGCGATCAGTGACGGTTGAGGTTCCGGCCACAAGTGCCAACCTAGGCCCCGGGTTTGACTGCTTCGGGCTCGCGCTCGACTGGCGGGAACGAGTGAACCTGGCGGTGATCGAGCACGGCTATCAGGTCGAGGTATCAGGGGAAGGGGCAGCAGAGCTGCCGCGAGACGAAAGCCATCTGATCATCCGCTCCGCCCTCATCGGTTTAGCGGATCTCGGCCGGCAGGCACCTGGCTTGTGGCTTGGCTGCCGCAACACCATTCCGCACGGTCGGGGCCTGGGCTCATCATCGGCCGCGATCGTCGCCGGACTTTTCGCAGCGGCCGGGTTGGCCGACGTGGCTGTCGAATTGGACTGGTTACTCGGGCATGCGACCGCCATTGAGGGTCACCCCGATAACGTGGCTGCGGCTATCTGCGGCGGTTTTGTACTGGCGTATGAGGGTCGAAACGGCGTGACAGTTGCTCAGGGGCGTGTCGCTGCTTCTATCGGCGCAATCTTGTTCGTCCCTGAGACCTCGTTGGGCACCGAGGCTGCTCGGGGTCTGCTCCCCGACACCGTGCCTCATATCGATGCCGCGGCTAACTCAGCTCGAGCAGCGCTGCTAGTCCACGCCATGGCTTCCGAACCTGAGCTTTTGTACGACGCCACGTACGACTGGCTGCACCAGGGTTACCGAGAAGCCGCAATGCCACGTTCGTACGAGCTGATGAAGTCGCTTCGTGGACAGGGCTTTGCGGCGATGATCAGTGGTGCTGGCCCAAGCGTCTTGGTGCTCGGGCGCCAGTCAGATCTTGCTGTACTTCAAGATCAACATATACCGGGGTTCTCGGTCCGGATGAGTGGCATCGGAACAGGCGCGTCGGTCATTGAGCCGAACTTCGCCGAGGGTACAGCGGATCAGAATGAGGCAAATCACGCGGGCGGCCTGTCATCACGAATGGACAGTTCCGACGCAGGTGCTAGCCTTAGAGGGCCGACATGGTCAGGGCAGGCTGCGGTGACCGGCTCCCCAACCAGCTAAGTCACAAAGACGCACCTCTGACCAAGTAGCGCCTCAAAGGTCAGGTGCGACGCGGACGAAGCTTTACGGCCCTCCCGTCAGCCACATCTCGAGAACAGCCCGTCGCGATGCGCTGAGGACCTCTGGAAAGACCCGTTGGTCGGGAGATCATCCCGCTCCATGGATGGGCACCGATGACGTGCCCGAACTGACAAGGACACACATTGACAGATATCGCCGAAGTAACGAGCGCATCTTCGATCGAGGAAAGCGCCGGCGAACAAGGTAAGCAACTCACAAGTGATCGTCGCAATCGCAAGCGCTCGGGCTTGGACGCGATGGTTCTCGCCGAGCTGAAGCAGCTCGCCAGTTCCCTGGGTATCAAGGGCACCGGTGGCATGCGTAAGAGCCAGCTCATCGACGCCATCCGAACCGCTCAGGGCGGGGCCAGCACATCGGCCCGCTCAGCTGGCACCGGGGAAGAAAACGGCCACAGCCAGGGCAGCCAACCCGGACCCAGCCGTGATCGGGAGGTCGCTGGTGGGGTGGATGAGGCGCAGCAGGCGCCGCGCCAGGCTGACGGCCAGCGCGAGGAGGTACACAGGCAAGATCGCGCTGTGCAGCCAGAGCTAGTGACAGCGACTCAGACTGCGGACTCCACGCCTGGCGACGGGCGAGGACAAACCGAGATCAGTGATGGCGCTCAGACACGCGAGGACGCCGGCACGTCGCAAGATCACGTCCGCAATGACAGCCGTACGACCCAGGAGACCGGCGACGGGCTGGGTGAGAGCAACCGCTCTGACCAGCAGGCTCGCAGCGATGAACCAGCTCAAGAAAACCGCACGAGTGATGGCGACCGTGGCGACGGGTCTCGCGACGGTCGGCAGAACGACCGTCAGAATCGCCGAAGCCGCGACCAGCAGGCGCGCGAGAACCAGCAGCGCGACAATCAGGGTCGAGACAACCAGGGTCGCGACTGGGATGAAGAGGGCGGTGGACGCCGAGGCCGTCGGCGCCGCAGCCGGGATCGCCAAAACCGGCGTAGCCGCGGTGGCGGCGGCAATCTGGACCGCTACGACTCTGAGCCGGTGGTTTCCGAAGACGATGTGCTCGTCCCGGCGCGGGGCATCTTGGACGTCTTGGACAATTACGCATTCGTCCGCACCAACGGCTACCTCCCGGGGCCCGAGGACGCGTACGTCTCATTGTCGATGGTCAAGAAGCTCGGCTTGCGGAAGGGCGACCTGGTCACCGGTGTGATCCGTACGCCGCGGGAGGGCGAACGCAAAGAGAAGTTCAACCCGATGGTCCGGATCGACACCGTCAACGGCGCCGAGCTCGATGGCATGCGTCAGCGACCGGATTTCGCCAAGCTGACTCCGCTGTATCCGCAGGAGCGGCTCAAGCTGGAAACGACCCCGACTCAGATGACGGGCCGGATCATCGATCTGATGTCTCCGATCGGGAAGGGCCAGCGCGCGCTGATCGTCTCGCCGTCCAAGGCCGGCAAGACGCTGATCATGCAAGCCATCGCCAATGCCGTCGCCACCAACAACCCTGAGGTCAAGTTGATGGTGGTGCTGGTGGACGAACGGCCTGAGGAAGTCACTGACTTCCAGCGCCAGGCCAAGGGCGAGGTGATCTCGTCGACCTTTGATCGGCCGGCCGAGGATCACACTGCCGTCGCAGAGCTGGCAATTGAGCGGGCGAAGCGTCTGGTCGAGCTCGGACATGACGTTGTGATCTTGCTCGATGGCATTACCCGGCTCAGCCGGGCCTACAACCTGGCAGCGCCGGCCTCCGGACGAATCTTGTCTGGTGGTGTCGACTCAGCTGCGTTGTATCCGCCGAAGAAGTTCCTCGGCGCGGCGCGCAACATCGAAGGTGGGGGATCGCTCACCATCATCGCGACGGCTCTGGTCGAGACCGGCTCGAAGATGGACGAAGTGATCTTCGAGGAGTTCAAGGGCACCGGTAACTCCGAGATCCGGCTGCGCCGGGAATTCGCCGAAAAGCGGATATTCCCTGCGATCGACGTCGACGCCTCCAGCACTCGCCGCGAGGAGCTGCTGATGAGCCGCGAAGAGCTAGCCATCGTATGGAGGCTGCGTCGCGTACTGTCGGGCCTGGAGAGCCTGCAGGCTTTGGAGATGCTGCTGGACCGGCTGCGCAGGACACAGAGCAACGCCGAGTTCTTGATGGCAATCACCAAGAGTATGCCTGCGCAGGAGTAGCCCAGTTTGATTGCTCCGCTCGCTACGCTCGCTCCGCGCGGATCGCGCCCAGCAGCCGCCGACTTCATCGTCACTCGAGGACGGAAAAGCGTGTCCTCTCGTTTCTCCTCAGCCCGGCGGCGCGCGATCCGTGTCGATGGGACTAAAGGCAGACGCTTATCCGTTCATCATTTGGTGCCGCAGCGCACCTGCGGCAGAATCACCCTTGGTGCCGGTTCACGCCGTAAGCGCACAATGCGTGGCGACCCGGCGCACATGAGAAGGAGACAAGCATGAAGCCTGACATTCATCCCGCGTACGCAGAGACGCTGGTGACTTGCACCTGTGGCAACACCTTCACGACGCGCAGCACCGCACCGAACGGCGTGATTCACGCTGACGTGTGCTCCAATTGCCATCCGTTCTACACAGGTAAGCAGAAGATTCTTGACACTGGAGGTCGGGTAGCCCGCTTCGAGAAGCGGTACGCCGCGAGGCAGCCAGCCAAAAAGAAGACCAGCAAATAGCGTCATCAGCAGCGCCGGGAGGCAGGGAGATGGGACCCTGCATCCCGGCGTTTGCCGCGTCTCGACCAGGTTATTTGGAGAGGAGTGAGTCGGATGTTTGAGTCGGCGGCTCCTTTGCGTGCTGAATTCGGCGAGTTAGAGGCAGCGCTTGCTGATCCGGCGGTTCACGCTGATCTTGGTCGGGCCCGCAAGGTGGGACGTCGCTACGCCGAGCTGGTGCCGATCGTGAAAGCGTTGGACGAGTACGAGCGGATCAGTGATGATCTTGCTGCGGCAAGGGAGCTGGCAGAAGAAGACGCTTCGCTGGCAGCGGAGGCTGTCGAGCTTGAAGCACAGCTCGGGCCGATCACCGAACGACTGACCCGATTGTTGGCGCCGCGTGACCCCAACGACTCCTCAGATGCACTGATGGAGATCAAATCAGGGGAAGGCGGCGAGGAGTCGGCCCTGTTTGCCGCAGACCTGCTCAAGATGTACTCCCGCTACGCTGAGAACCGCGGCTGGAAGATCGAGGTTCTCGATGCCCAGGAAACTGATCTTGGCGGTTATAAGTCAGTCACCGTTGCGATCAAGGCGCCCGCCGCAGGGGAACCCGATGGGATGCCGTACGGGGTGCTGAAGTTCGAAGGCGGCGTGCACCGAGTGCAACGAGTGCCGATCACCGAATCCCAGGGCCGGGTGCATACCTCCGCCGCTGGTGTGCTGGTGATGCCAGAAGTCGCAGAGACTGAGATCGAGATCAACGAGGATGATCTTCGAATCGACGTGTACCGCTCGTCGGGTCCCGGTGGCCAGGGCGTCAACACAACCGATTCGGCGGTACGGATCACTCACTTACCCAGTGGCATCGTCGTCTCATGTCAGAACGAACGCTCTCAACTGCAGAACCGCGAGCAGGCCATGCGCATGCTCCGCGCTCGGCTGATCGCGGCAGCTGAAGAAGAGGCTGCAACCGCCGCCTCGGCAGCACGACGCAGCCAGGTTCGCACTGTCGACCGATCAGAGCGCATTCGCACCTACAACTTCCCCGAGAACCGCATCTCCGATCACCGGATCGGCTTCAAGGCCTACAACCTCGATCAGGTTCTGAACGGCGACCTGGACGCTGTGGTCAACGCGCTGCTGGAAGCCGACACGCAGCTGCGACTTTCCCAGGCAGGTGTTCCAAGCCAGTGAGCAAGGCTGTACGGCCGCTATTGACTCAGGCTGTGAGCCAGCTGCGTCGGGTAGGGGTCGACTCGCCAGAGCAGGACGCTCGGCAGCTACTGGCGTATGCCGCCGGGATCGAGCTGGCTCGGCTGCCGCTGCTCGACGCCGTCGAGGATGATCAGGCCAGCAACTTCCAGGCGTTAATCGAGAAGCGAGCGTGTCGCGTACCGCTGCAGCACCTGACCGGGCGGGCGCATTTCCGGTACCTGGAACTGGGGGTGGGTCCAGGCGTCTTCGTACCGAGGCCGGAGACAGAAGTGATGACCGGCTGGGCGATCGAGCACTTGCGTCCGATGGTGTACGCCGTAGCGCGTGGGAAGTCGCGGCACTTGCCGGTAGTCGTTGAGCTCGGTACCGGATCGGGCGCAATCGCCAAATCCATTGCCACGGAATTGACCGGAACCCGGATCCATGCGGTCGAGATGTCGGAGGAGGCGGCGGCTTACGCGGCGCGCAACCTGGCGGACACGACTGTCGAACTCTACGTGCGCGACATGGCCGGTGCGCTTCCTGAGCTCAACGGCGCCGTTGACTTGGTGATCGCCAACCCGCCCTACATCCCGTTGGACGCTTTCGAGTCTGTGGTGCCCGAGGTGCGTGATCATGATCCGATCCTTGCCTTGGTCTCTGGCCAAGACGGTCTGGATGCGATCAAGGCAGTGGTCGCTGAGGCCGCGCGTCTGCTGCGACCAGCTGGTTTGCTCTGCGTGGAGCACGCCGATGTGCAAGGTGAATCTGTGCAGCAGATCCTTCTCGATTACAACGCTTTTGTCGCCGTACGCGATCATCGCGATCTCGCCGACCGACCGCGATTCATTACCGCCATACGGCGCGGGTGAGTTAGTTGCTTGGACAGTGTCTGACTTGGTCGCCCGCCGCCTGCGGATTGGCCGCGAAGCACCACCCCGCATCACTTACTTGCACTTCGCATCAGTTGCAGCTGGCGCTCAGCGCGAGCAAGTGATGCGAAGTGGGCTACGAAGCGCCATCCGGGGAAACCAAGTGATCTTGTCGTTCGAAGGGCTGTTAACACACAATTCTGGCAAGATTGACCGGTGACCACGACCGCCGTGCCGGGCGAGAACGACCCGAAGGAGGCGGCCGAAACCAAACTTCCCGTGAGCTACCGGCGGTTCGACTGCACAGCCGGCGATCCGTCGCACAACGCGGAGGCGACCGAGGCCGCTCGCCGGGCTATTGAGGCCGGCGAATGCATCGTGCTGCCTACCGACACCGTCTATGGGATCGGTGTTGACGCGTTCAGCGCCAAGGCGGTACAGCGGCTGCTGGACGCCAAGCAGCGCGGCCGTGACATGCCCCCGCCGGTACTGATTGGCGAGTCGACGCTGATTCGGGCGCTCGCCGTAGACGTACCCGAGACTGCCAAAGATCTTGTCGAGAAGCACTGGCCTGGAGCCCTTACGGTGATCTGTCGCATTCAGCCGAGTTTGCGAATGGATCTTGGTGAAACGGAGGGGACGATCGCCCTTCGGGTGCCGGATCACGAGCTGACTCGCGAAATTCTGCGACGCACCGGTCCGATGGCGGTGAGCAGCGCGAACATCAGCGGTAGGCCAGCAGCGCTGACCTGTGACGAGGCGATTGAGCAGCTCGGAGATTCGGTCGCGATTTACATTGATGGCGGTCCGCTTTCGGATGCGAGCGGCGCGCCGTCAACCATCGTGGACTTCACCCGAAACGAAGACGGTCAAGTGCTGCGCCGAGGTGCGATCAGCGTGGAAACGCTCCGCGAGACGGCGCCCGACCTCGTTGATGTAACCGAGAAAGGGGAAGTCGCGGAAGAGAGCGCTTCGACAACCTCAGGGCGCAGCCAGGATGAGGATGAGTCCTTGAAAGGCGCAGCGGAGAACCAGGATGAGGCTCGGGCCTCGAACGGCTCAGGGTCAACTCCCGCAGCGGGAGGCTGAGTGCGCGAGTATTTGCTGGTCCTCTGCATTGCCGCCGCCGTTACTTATTTGCTGAGCGGTGTGTGCCGCCGCGTAGCGCTGCGCACGGGGGCGATGGCTCGAGTGCGGGACCGGGATGTACACACGATCGAGATGCCGTACTTCGGCGGCGTCGCCATGCTGGCCGGCGTAGCAGCTGCGATCTTGATCTCGTGGCAGCTGCCATTTCTCGGCC
>JBKPEY010000285.1:0-1763 GCA_046744405.1 Actinomycetota bacterium | reverse complement strand
GCCTACACCGATTGACCACGTATTCGTCACTGGCCCCGGTCCGTACTATGCGCCGCTGGCGGAGTTCGACATTGAAGGGCTACGCCGTGACGTCGAAGCTCATCTTCTGCTGCCGCTTGAGGTCGCTCGGAACGCCGCCGGCAAGGTTAGGCCGGGAGGGACGCTGCTTTTTATGGGCGGCACCGGCGGCCGACGCACGGCACCCGGCTTCTATTTCCTTTCGGCACTCACGGCCGCGGGTCCCGCCCTCACAAAGAACCTCGCGCTCGAGCTCGCGCCAGTCCGCGTGAATCTCATCGCCGCCGGATTTGTCGACACACCGTTGTCCGCAAAGCTTCTCGGTGACCAGCTGGACGCTCGCCGTGAGCAGCTCCGTACCTCGCTGCCGATCCGACGGGTTGTCGGACCCACCGACATCGCTGCACTGGCGGTCCACCTCATGACCAACACGGCGGTCACCGGCGCAACCTTCGACATCGACGGCGGCCAGCAGCTCGTCGAAAGATAAGGCGGGAAGGAGCGCGCGCTATGGAGTTCCCACGTCGAATTGATCAGAGTTACTGATCGCGGCTGACGTCGTCGCCGGTCGTTTCATAGGGGCCGCTGCACTCTTCGCTGCTTTCAGGGTTTCGCCTTTGGGCAACGCCTTATTCCGAAGCGCGGGCGGTCGTACTGGCACCGTCTGTATTGCGTTGGCTGCGGGATACGTCCACAGCGCCACCGTAACGATCGGCTCAGGCGCGAGGTGATACCAGGGCTCGGACCAGGGACTTTCACGGGGGCGATGGATCAGTCGAAGCGACACACTGTCACCGAAATACCAACCGACCAAGGGTCAGCGTGGGCAGCACTGGCCATTTCTTGTCGTTCTCGAACCCGCCCCACCTGCAACGGAGGTCGTCATGAGTAGCACAGTCGAAACCGGCACCGAGATTCGCCCCTTTAATGTCGACGTTCCGGAGGAGGAGCTCGCTGAGCTGCGCCGCCGGATCGAGGCGACGCGCTGGCCTTCTCTAGAGCTCGTCGGCGACCGGTCGCAGGGGGTGCAGCTGGCGACGTTGCAGGAGCTCGCGCGCTATTGGACGACGGATTATGACTGGCGCAAGGTCGAGGCGAGGCTCAACGCGCTGCCGCAATTTATGACCGAGATCGACGGGGTGGACGTCCACTTCATCCACGTGCGCTCAAAGCATGAGGATGCGCTGCCGCTGATCATCACGCACGGCTGGCCGGGCTCGGTGGTGGAGCTCCTTGAGGTTGTGGGCCCGCTCAGCGACCCGACGGCGTACGGCGGGCGGGCCGAGGACGCCTTCGATCTGGTGCTGCCGTCGATGCCCGGTTATGGCTTCTCAGGACAGCCGGCGGAGGCTGGCTGGGGCGCCGGTCGCATCGCGCAAGCGTGGGCGGAGCTGATGAACCGCCTTGGCTACAGCCGCTACGTCGCTCAGGGAGGTGACCAAGGCGCCTCCGTCACCGACGCCATGGCGCGTCAGGCACCGAACGGGCTGGTTGGAATTCACCTCAACTTCCTCAGCGCCTTCCCGACCGAGGTGCTGGCGGCGATCTTCAGCCCTGAGATCGGAGGGGGACTATTCAAGCGGGTCGGGGTAGCCGTGGTCGCATCCCGGGCAGAGAAGGAACATGCCGCCTTGGAAGCGGTCGCCGGCATTTTCATGAGTGGCTACATCGCGGAGATGAACACCAAACCGCAGACGCTCGGCTATAGCTTGACGGATACACCCGTGGGGTTGGCGGCCTGGATA